>JASHQO010000467.1 GCA_030039105.1 Xanthobacteraceae bacterium | reverse complement strand
TCCAATAGCATCTTCGGAGTCGGTAATCACGTCAATCGACCGGCATCCGCCGCCTTGGCCCGTTGCGCTGCGGCAAGAGTTTTCCACCGGTCAAAAACGCTATCCTGGTGCATGGGGGTCAGGGCAATTTGCCGCTCGACGAAGGCGACAAAATCCGGACTGTAGCCGTGCCGCACAATCTCCCAGATCGCCCGTATTCCGGCAAAAGCGAAGGTTTGCTCGCGGACTGCAATTTCGTAGGCCGCAAATTTCTCGGGGTCGAGCAAGCCATGAACGTACTGATAGTGCTGATTTTCCAACCCAAGAAAGTAAGCCCTGGTCAGCAAGAAGAATTGGCCAAACTCCTTGCGGTCGAGATGCGGGCTACCGGATATGCCTTTGCCGTATATGTCGACAAGCTCGGATCGAGCCAGCGCCGTGAGGAAATTTGTCCAATAGGCGGTATTGGCCTGCAGCGTTGAGGCCCGTACGCTCGCGGTATTCTGCCGAATTTGCAGGCCAACGAATATCAATGAGCAAAGGACGCCAATGCCGCCGATAAATTCGCCAATATTGGCGATTTCTGAAAAGCTCATGAGTGATTCCCGCGAAGGACGTGCCAGCGACCAGTCCGTTGTCGCCATCGAATCAACGCCCACATCTAAAGGAATCAACGCCCAAAGGTGCAATCGTTTCCCGGACGGTCATGGCGCGAATACAGTCATGGCACGAATACAGTCATGGCACGAATGGAGTGCACGCAATGAAAGGGCAAGGGGAAGACGAGGAAAAGGCGGCACCGAAACTGACGCGCAAGGAGCTGATGGATCTGCTCGGCGCCGAATTCCCGCAAATATTCAACTCCAGGAGCGGCTACGACATCGAAAAGGTCTGGCACGGCGGCTGCAAGGTGCGCCGCCGTTTCTCGCGCAATTCGCTCCGCCCCGGCGGCACCTTGTCGGGCGCGACCATGATGGAGTTGGCCGATTTCGCCGTTTATGTCGCTGTTCTCGCCGCGGTGGGCTGGGTGCCGCTCGCGGTGACAACCAATCTCAACATCAATTTCCTCAAGAAGCCCAAACCGCGCGATCTCATTGCCGATGCGCGCTTGATCAAGCTCGGCAAACGGCTTGCGGTCGGCGAGGTCGACTTGCGCTCCGACGGCGAGGACGATCTCGTCGCCCACGCCACCTCGACCTATTCCATCCCGCCCCAAGACCGTTGATGGTATGAAAATACCTAAATGCCAAACTATTGTTTCCTATTGAAAATCGACTCTCGGATTGACCGACTGGCGGCCTGCCGCTAGAAGCCTGCACACACGGCGCGCCTGGCGCCCCATCCCGAATGGATACGGCTATGAAAACCTTTTCGGCAAAGCCCGCCGAAGTCGAGAAGAAGTGGGTGATGATCGACGCCGACGGCCTGGTCGTCGGCCGGCTCGCGGCGCTGGTGGCGCTGCGGTTGCGCGGCAAGCACAAGCCGACGTTCACGCCGCACGTCGATTGCGGCGACAACGTCATCATCATCAATGCCGCCAAGGCGGTGCTGACCGGCCGCAAGGTCGAGCAGAAAGTCTACTACAAGCACACCGGCTATATCGGCGGCATCAAGGAGCGCACGGCGAAGTCGATCCTCGCCGGCCGCTTTCCCGAGCGCATCGTCGAGAAGGCGGTGGAGCGCATGCTGCCGCACGGTCCGCTCGGCCGCCGCCAACTGGCAAGCTTGAGGGTCTATCCGTACGACAAGCACCCGCACGAAGCGCAGCAGCCGGAAAAGATCGACATCGCGGCCATGAACCGCAAGAACAAGAGGACCGCCTAATGGCCGATACCATCCAGACGCTCGGCGACTTGTCGGCGCTCAAGCCCGCGGCGCCGGCGCCGAGCCCAACCTATGTCCAGCAGCTCGACAAGCAGGGCCGCGCCTATGCCACCGGCAAGCGCAAGGACGCGGTGGCGCGGGTTTGGGTCAAGATGGGCGGCGGCAAGATCACGGTCAACGATCGGCCGGTCGAGGTCTATTTCGCCCGCCCGGTGCTGCGCATGCTGATCCAGCAGCCGCTGGTCGCGGCCAACCGCCAAGGCCAGTACGACGTCGTCTGCACGGTGTCGGGCGGCGGCCTGTCGGGACAGGCCGGTGCGGTGCGCCACGGCCTATCCAAGGCGCTGGTGCGCCACGAGCCCGACTTGCGCAGCGCGCTCAAGCGCGGCGGCTTCCTCACCCGCGACTCTCGCGTGGTCGAGCGCAAGAAGTACGGCAAGGCCAAGGCCCGCCGCAGCTTCCAGTTCTCGAAGCGGTAAGTTTCGTAGCCCGCATGGAGCGGAGCGTAATGCGGGGTCGGCGGTCCCGGATTTCGCTGCGCTCCATCCGGGCTACATTTACGATCAGAAAAACGCCATGGTGCGGATTTCGATGCTCTCGCGCGGCCGCGCATGCGGCGGCGTGGTCGGATCCTCGAACGCGGTGTGCTTCGTAGCCCGCATGGAGCGGAGCGTAATGCGGGGTTCGGCGGTCCCGGATTTCGCTGCGCTCCATCCGGGCTACATTTACGATCAGAAAAACGCCATGGTGCGGATTTCGATGCTCTCGCGCGGCCGCGCGTGCGGCGGCGTGGTCGGATCCTCGAACGCGGTGTGCGCGGTCCAGCGGGCGCGGCCGTCCTTGAGCGAATCGAACACCTTGAAGACGTAAGCCTCCTCGCGGCGCATGCGCGGGAACCAGTACCATTTGTGCGCCGGATTGTACTTGATGGCGTAGGTCTGGCCGATGCGGCCGGGCGCGCGCCGCTCCGAGACGATCATGTCGCTCGGCGCCAGCGTGCGGGCGTCCGCCATGGCGAGCGGATGGGTCTCGACCGGATGGCGGATCGGCCGCCAGGTCTGGATGATGGCGAAGCGGCGCTTGAGCAGGTCCTCGGCCTCGTCGGGCAGGATGTCCCGCACGCGCTGCGGCGCCGACCATTCGGTGTAGTCGTTATGGACGCGGCGCACCACTTCGCGAATCTTCTTCGCCTCGCGCAATTCGTCGTCGGCGGTGCGCAGCGTGTGGTCGAACACGACGACGCGCTTGGCGCCGCTCTCGGCCTTCACCAGCTCGATCATCTCCGGATAGTAGACGCGCTTGATCTCGTCCTCGTCGAAAAAGCTCTCGACCTTGGTGTCGTGACGCACGAAGCGGAAGCCACTGCGCTCGAGCTCGAACGCGCCCGCGTGCGGGCGGCCATTGTGGATGGTCACGCGGCGCGGATCGGGCGTGCCGCCCGAGCGCGTGTCGCTGCCGCCGGGGGCGGCGACGATGGTGAACACCTTGGTGCCGTCGTCGACGATGTAATTGAGCGTGGCTTCGATGGCGTCGGGGGCAACGTCGAGTTCGGCGGTCGCGGCCATGGCAGACTCCCTGAGGAACTTAAGCGCCTTTGCTTCAATTTAAGCGCAGAGCGGGGCGGCGTGAAGGGGGCGGTCCGCAAGGGGCGTATTTCCAGGGAGATCGCCGCCCGCTCGCGTGCCGGCGCCGCGATTTCCGGTCCTGAAATTTGACCGCAATTTTTCACTTTTCCAATTTTCACGGCTTTTCGGGAAAACCCGCCGCTTGTGCCTCAGACTCGGCAAAGCCTGAAACGCAAACGTCCGGCACCGCGCAAAAATTGGTGATACCCATTTGATCGATTGAGGAAAGAGGAGCGCCTGCAATGTTCGCCTACCTCGCCGCAGCCGCGACGTCGCTCGATATCGCGACCCTGTTCGTCATCGCCATTTGCGTCACCGCATTGCTCGGCCTGTTCCTGTTGTTCGCCTGGCTGCAGGACCGCATCACGGCGCTGGCCTGGTGGGGCCTCGCCTATCTGCTCGGCGCGCTGTCGGGGGCGATGTTGCAGCTTGCCGATGCGACCAGGCTGCCGGTGCCGCCGGTCGTTCCCACCGTGCTTCTGTTCACCGCCGTCGGCATGATCTGGAGCGCGGCGCGGCTGTTTCACGGCCGGCCGGTGCTGTGGGGCTCGATGTGTCTCGGTGCCGTCGTCTGGCTCGCGACCTATTCATCGCTGCCGTCGTCGCCGGCATCGCGGCTCGTCATCGGCTCGTTGATCGTCGCCACCTATACGTTTTTGACCGCGGCGGAGCTGTGGCGCGAGCGGCGCAAATCGCTGGTCCGCCATTGGCCGGCGAGCTTGGTGCCGATGCTGCACGGCGCCATCTTCCTGCTGCCGGTCGCTCTCGCCGGGCTCTCGTCCGACGGCGGCGCCCGCAATCTCGGCGCCGGCTGGGTCGCGGTCTATGCCATCGAGATCGTGCTCTATGTGGTCGGCGCGGCTTTCGTGGTGCTCGTGCTGGCGAAGGACCGCACCGTGCGCCAGTACAAGCTCGCCGCCTCGATCGACCCGCTGACCGAGCTGCTCAACCGCCGCGGCTTCTTCGAGGCCGCCGCCGCCATCATGGCCGGCCGGCAGCACGGCAAGCAGCCGGTCTGCGTCATCGCCTTCGATCTCGATCACTTCAAGACGATCAACGACAAGTTCGGCCACTCCACCGGCGACGCCACGTTGCACCTGTTCGCCACGGTGGCGAAGAAGACGCTGCGCGCCGGCGACGCCATCGGTCGTCTCGGCGGCGAGGAGTTCATCGCGCTGTTGCCGAGCGCGCTCGGCGATGCGGCCGCCGCCGCCGACCGGGTGCGCAAGGCCTTTGCCGCCGCCGGCGCCGTTTCCGGCGGCCATGCCGCCGCTACCGTGAGCGCCGGCGTGTCGTGCGGCTCGGCCTTTGCCGACATCGACGTGCTGATCTCGCGCGCCGATGCCGCGCTCTATCGCGCCAAGTCGAACGGTCGCGACCGGGTCGAGACCTGCGACGAGGCGGTGCCGGCGGCACCGCAGCAGCGCGAGGAGGTCGCCGCGGGGCAGGATCTCGACAGCGGCATGCTGCAGCCGGTGCCGACGCTGGCGGTGCCGCTGGTCGGATCGTACCGCTCGCGGCGTCGCGCGCTGGCCGGCTGAGCACTGGCCGGCCGAAAAGAAGAGGGCGCCGGGAGGTCCGGCGCCCCTCAAGTTCGCATTGCGCAAGCAATGCAGGGAGGATACGC
>JASHQO010000466.1 GCA_030039105.1 Xanthobacteraceae bacterium | reverse complement strand
CAAGCACGATCCGGAGCCATCAATGAGTAAAATCTTGGTTGGTGTCGTTACGGCGGCGTTGTGGTTCGCTCTCTCTTATGTCGCCCAAACAGGGCTGCCGGCGACGCTTTGATGCCCGGCCAGGAAATTTTGGGCTCGGATTCGCCCCTGACTGCCGAACGCGGATTTTGCTCGATACCCGCTAACCGCCACCTCGGCGAGCTCAATTGAGCGTGCGCTTGGTTTCGGCGCTGTCGAGCGAGAAGGCGGGAATTTCGATGTCGAAGTGCTCGCCGCTTGCGCCCACCATACCATAGCTGCCGGCCATGAAACCGGACGGCGTCTGCAGCGGCACGCCGCTGGTATATTCGAACGCCTCGCCGGCCTTGAGCACCGGTTCCTCGCCGACCACGCCGGCGCCGCGCACCTCCTGGCGGCGGCCGTTGGCGTCGGTGATGCGCCAATGGCGGGTCTTCAGTTGCACCGTTTCGGCCCCGTTATTGGTGATGGAAATGGTGTATGCCCAGAAGAAATAATTATTCTCCGGCGACGATTTGTCGGCGACAAACCGCGGTTTCACCACGACCTCGATATTGCGGGTGATGGCGCGATACATGGTGCAAGCCCAACAGCCGATCCTTGAAACCGGTCCGGTCGCATTTCCGACGCCGCGTCGCCGCGATCGGGCCGGCATCGCCGCAAACTCCGGCATTTCAACGCATAAGTGAATAGATTCCGTCTCGTTGTTGCAATAACCGTGCGGACGCGCAAGCGTGCTTTTGGGGCGGTTGAGGTGCATCAGCCGCGCAGCGACGACTCGAAAATGAATGCCAATCTCGACGTTGTCACGGCCGCGCCGCCGACTGTCCCCGCCCCGCTTGCCGCGGCGCCGGGCGGGCGCGACCTGCGCCTCGACTTGTTCCGCGGCATCGCGCTGTGGCTGATCTTCCTCGACCACATCCCCGAGAACGTCCTCAACTGGTTCACCATCCGCAATTACGGCTTCTCCGACGCCACCGAGATCTTCATCTTCATCTCCGGCTATACCGCCGCCTTCGTCTACGGCCGCGCCATGCGCGAGCGCGGCGTGCTGGTGGCCAGCGCCCGCATCCTGCGCCGCGCCTGGCAGATCTACGTCGCCCACATCTTTCTGTTCACGATCTTCATGGCCGAGATCGCCTACGTCGCGGCGACCTTCGACAACCCGCTCTATGCCGAGGAAATGAAGATTCTGGATTTCCTCAAGCAGCCCGACGTCACGATCTTCCAGGCGTTGTTGTTGAAGTTCAAACCGGTCAACATGGACGTATTGCCGCTCTACATCGTGCTGCTGCTGTTGTTTCCGCCGATGCTGTATCTGTTGCTGCGCTCGCCGGCCTTCGCGCTCGCCGGCTCGGCGCTGGTCTATGTGCTGACCTGGAATTTCGATCTCAACCTGCCGGCCTATCCGAACGGCGTCTGGTTCTTCAATCCGTTCGCCTGGCAATTGCTGTTCGTGTTCGGCGCCTGGTGCGCGCTCGGCGGCGCGCAGCGACTCTCGGGCGTGCTGCGCTCGCGCACCATGCTCGTCGTCTGCATCGTCTATCTGATCTTCGCCTTCGCCATCACGCTGACCTGGTACATCGAGCCGCTCGGCCGGCTGGTGCCGAATTGGCTGAGCGAATGGATGTACCCGATCGACAAGACCAACCTTGACGTGTTGCGCTTCGCCCATTTCCTGGCGCTCGCCACCGTGACGGTGCGGTTCGTGCCGCGCGACTGGCCCAGGCTGAAATCGCCGATCCTGCAGCCGGCCATCCGCTGCGGCCAGCATTCGCTGGAAATCTTCTGTCTCGGCGTGTTTTTGGCCTTCGCCGGCCAGTTCGTCATCGGCGAATATTCGGGTGGGCCCGCGGTACAGGTCGCCATCAGCTTAATCGGGATTATGATCATGATTGCGGTGGCAAACCTGATATCGTGGTACAAGGCTATAGAAGGGCGAAGCCCCTCATCGCGCGTCAAACCACCTGACGCGGACCTCGCGGGAGGCGAGGCATGACAGCGTTGGCCATCGTGCTGGCAACCGTTGCATTGATCGATGGCGCTGCCGCGGCGGCGCCGGCCGACAAGTGCGAGGTGCCGGACTCCTTCATCTCCAGCGACAGCGATCTCGGCAACGTCGCCGCCGCGATCAAGGCGCACCGGCGGCTCGATATCAGCGTAATCGGCACCGGCTCATCGGCGCTGCCGGGGCCCGAGGGCACGCAGTTCGCCTATCCGGCGCAGCTCGAAGCGTCGCTGAAGGAGCAACTGCACGGCGTCGACGTGACGGTGACCGCGCATATCCTGGCGCGCGCCTCCAACGCCGACATGGTCGGCAACCTCGCCAAAATCCTCGCCGACGACAAGCCGTCGCTGGTGATCTGGCAGACCGGCACCTCGGACGCCATCAACGGCGTCGCGCCCGAGGAGTTTCGCGTCAGCCTCGATGACGGCGTCAGCACAATCGCGAAAGCCGGCGCCGACGTCATCCTTATGAACATGCAGTACAGCCCGCGCACCGACTCCATGCTCGACGTCGTGCCGCTCGCCGACGTCATGCACATTGTTGCACAGCAGCATGGCGCATTGCTGTTCGATCGCCTCGGATTGATGCGGAGCTGGAATGACAGCGGAACGTTCGACCTCTATTCCGCTACCAAGAACTATGATATGGCGCGCCGTGTTCACGCGTGCATTGGCTGGGCTTTGGCGACTCAGATCATCAGTGCCGGACATCTGGGCGCCCTAAGAATGCAGACGACGCGTTAATGTCTCCCAACAAACCATTAATCATCGCCTGCGTGGCGCGGGCCGCAGCCGCTTCCGCGGCTTTTGTCGCTTTTGCTGCAGCGCATGCACAGACCATCGAGTCTGCGCGGATTGTCGCACCCCTGGCCACGCCGGTCGCCGCGCCGGCCGGGCTGCCCCCGGCAACGCGCGCCGTTATTGCTGCACCGCCGCGACCGGTTACGCCGTCGGCGCTGCCGCAGAGCACGGCGCCGGCCGCGCCGCCGCCGGCTGCCTGCAACGCGCCGAGCCAGCTCACTTATCTCGATCGCCCCCTGGTCCGCACCGCGCGGCGCCTCGCCAGCGGCCAACCGCTGACCGTCGTTGCCATCGGCTCGTCGTCGACCGCGGGCGCCGGCGCCAGTTCGCCCGACGCCAGCTACCCGAGCCAGCTCGGCGCCGACCTGAAGCAGCGCTTCCCGGGCGAGGCCATCACCGTGCTCAATCGCGGCGTCAACGGCGAAGAGACCGACAACATGATGGCGCGGTTTACCACCGACGTCAGCGCCGCCCATCCGCAGCTCGTGGTCTGGCAGGTCGGCACCAATTCGGTGCTGCGCGATCGGGCGCTGGCGCCGCATGCGGTCGAGCTGCACGAAGGCATCGAGCAGCTCAAGGCCACCGGCGCCGACGTGGTGCTGATGGACCCGCAATATTCGCCCAAGGTGCTGGCCAAGTCCGAGACGCCCGGCATGGTCGAGCAGATCGCACTGATGGCGAAGGAAGAGAACGTCGACCTGTTCCAGCGCTTCGCCGTGATGCGCAACTGGTTCGAAGTGCAGCACCTCGGCTTCGACACCTTCGTGTCGCCCGACGGCTTGCACATGAACGACTGGAGCTACGCCTGCGTGGCCAAACTTTTGGCCGGCGGCATCGCCGAAGCGGCGACGCGTCCGGTCGCCTCGGCCGCGGCGCACGCCGCGCATCCGGCGCACTGACCAACAAAAATCGCGGCACGCAGGGTGGGCAAAGTCGCTTGCTCCGCCGAACCGCGTGGGCACCGCGTTCAAACGATTTTGCCCACGCGGCCAATCTGAGACCGCGCGGTGCCCACCCTACACATCATGGACCGTCCGCCGTCGCGGACGATTGACGCTTACACCGCGTCCAGCGCCGCCATCACGTCCTCGACGATGTCGTCGGCATGCTCGAGCCCGACCGAGAGCCGCACCAGGCCGTCGGAGATGCCGAGCTCGGCGCGTTGTGCCGGCGTCAGGCGCTGGTGCGTGGTCGTCGCCGGATGGGTAATCAGGCTCTTGGCGTCGCCGAGATTGTTGCTGATGCGGATGAGCTTGAGCGCGTCCTGGAAACGGAACGCCGCCTTCTTGCCGCCCTTGATCTCGAACGCCACCAAGGTCGAGCCGCCGCGCATCTGCTTCTGCACCACCGCCGCCTGCGGATGGTCGGGCCGGCCGGGATAGATCAGCCGTGAAATCTTCGGATGCTCGGCGAGCGCCACCGCCACGACCGCAGCCGAGTCGGTCTGCTGCCGCACCCGTACCGCCAGCGTCTCGAGGCCCTTGAGCAGCACCCAGGCGTTGAACGGCGACATCGACGGGCCGGTCTGGCGGATCAGCACATGGATTTTTTCCATGATGAATTTCTGCGAGCCGAGCACGACGCCGCCAAGGCAGCGGCCCTGGCCGTCGATGTGCTTGGTGGCGGAATAGACCACGCAGTCAGCGCCGAGCGCGAGCGGGCTCTGGAACAGCGGCGTGGCGAACACATTGTCGACCACCAATGTCGCGCCGGCGGCGTGCGCGATCTTCGCCACCTCGGCGATGTCGATGACTTCGAGCGCCGGATTGGTCGGGCTTTCGAGGAAGAAGGTCTTGGTATTCGGCCGCACCGCGTTCTTCCAGGCCTTGAGATCGCAGCCGTCCACCAGCGTCGAGGCGACGCCGAAGCGCGGCAGATAATCCTCGACCACGTAACGGCACGAGCCGAACATCGCCTTCGACGCCACCACGTGGTCGCCGGCCTTGAGCTGGCCGACCAGCGAGACGGTCACGGCTGCCATGCCGGTCGCGGTGGCGCGCGCCGCCTCGGCGCCCTCGAACGCCGCCATGCGGCGCTCGAACATGTCGACGGTCGGATTGGCGAAGCGCGAATATTGGTAGCCGGGGTCCTCGCCCTTGAAGCGCGCCTCGGCCTGTGCGGCGCTGTCATAGACATAGCCCTGCGTCAGGAACATCGCCTCGGAGGTCTCGCCGAACGACGAGCGCAGCGTGCCGGAATGGACCAGGCGGGTTTCGGGACGAAAGCTTTTCTTCTTCGCGGACGCGGACATGTGACCTCCCTGGCCGACGCCAGCGCCGGCCAAACAAAAACCCGGCCGGGAGGACATCCTCAAGGCCGGGCTCACATGTCCCCGGCCTTTTAGCTACTTGTTTTACGTGGCTAGCAAGCCGGCCGGCTCAAATGACCACGGGATAAACAGGCTTATACGCCGCGCCCGTCTTTGCGTCAAACCACGACTGAGGTTAGATCGCGACCGAAAAATTCCCTGCCCCGCTTGCGGGGCAGGGTTAGGGAGGGGGCCCGTGGCCTCGACGGTGCAAGCGTCGAGCACTTGCCCCCGCGGGCTTCGCTTCGCTCGCCTCTCCCCCGCAAGCGGCGGAGAAAAGAACGTGGTGATCGCGTGCCGCTGACGTTCGCGCCGACCGACGCAGGCATCCTGCCCGACCGCATGATCGCGGCGCTGGTGGCGGACGGCGGCATCCGCGCGCACTATCCGTTCGCGTCCGGGCAGATCCAGCCGGCGAGCCTCGACCTGCGGCTTGGCGCCATTGCCTATCGAGTGCGCGCGAGCTTCCTGCCCGGCCCGGGCACCACCGTCGCCGAGCGCATCATCGAGCTCAAGCTGCACGAGTTCTCGCTCGCCAGCGGCGCCGTGCTGGAGACCGGCTGCGTCTACATCGTGCCGCTGATCGAGCGGCTCGCTTTGCCCGCCGACATTGCCGCGGCGGCCAATCCGAAAAGCTCGACCGGGCGGCTCGACGTCTTCACCCGCGTGATCGCCGACGAGACCCGCGGATTTGACCGGGTCGAAGCCGGCTACGAGGGGCCGCTCTACGCCGAGATCAGCCCCAAGACATTTCCCGTTCTGGTGCGCGAAGGCACGCGTTTGTCGCAGCTCCGGCTGCGCCGCGGCAATGCCGTGCTCGACGCCGAAGCGCTGCGCGCGCTGCATGCGCACGAGCGCCTGGTCGACCGCGCCGACGCGGTGATGAACGACGGCATCGCGGTGACGATCGACCTCGCGGCGACGAACCCCCAGCCTAACCCCCGCCCGCATGCCGGGGAGGACATGGCAGCGGGCGGCATCGTCGGCTATCGCGCCAAGCGCCACACCGCGGTGATCGAGGTCGACCAGCGCGGTGCCTACGAGGTCGCCGATTTCTGGGAGCCGATCGCGGCGCGCGCCGACAAGAGTTTGATCCTCGATCCGGACGAGTTCTACATTCTGGCCTCGAACGAAGCGGTGCAGGTGCCGCCGGACTACGCCGCCGAAATGGTGCCGTTCGATCCGCTGGTCGGCGAATTTCGCGTCCACTATGCCGGCTTCTTCGATCCGGGATTTGGCTATGCCGGCTCCGGCGGCTCGGGCTCGCGCGCGGTGCTGGAAGTGCGCTCGCGCGAAGTGCCGTTCATCCTGGAGCACGGCCAGATCGTCGGCCGCCTGGTGTACGAAAGAATGATGGCCCGGCCGGATCAGCTTTACGGCTCGGGCATCGGCTCGAACTACCAGGCGCAAGGCCTCAAGCTGTCGAAGCACTTTCGGGCTTGAGCGCGGCATCGCGCTCTTTCGCCAGCGCGTAGGCCCGCCAGGCCGCGAGCGCGACCGCGAACACCGCGATCCAGACCATGCGGGCGGCGTAGCGATCGTGCGGATCGGAAATCACGCCGCAGAAGGCGGCGTTGCCGATGAGCGCCAGGATCAAAGTGGCGGCGAGCGGGCCGAAGTCGGCGAACTCGGCGCTATAGAAACCGAGGATCAACAATACCGGCAGCAGCGCCATCGCCGCCCAGGCGAC
>JASHQO010000465.1 GCA_030039105.1 Xanthobacteraceae bacterium | reverse complement strand
ACTGCAATGGCGTCCATCTGATCCCTTCCTTGCGCAAACGGGCTCGCTGTGCGGCCCAAGCGACTGTTCGGGTTCGATGGAACGGCGGGCGAATACCCGCGCTCTCCCACGGGCTTGGTGTCCCTAGGTCGCGTCGGTCTATCGCCCGCCACCGCTGTGCTCAGTCTAACCCCAGCGGTGATTCGTGACTTACAAGGCCGCGCTTGCGTTTGATGCGATCGATTTAGCGGTCGGTTCGGTGCTTCAGCGCGGCTGGCCGTCGTCGAATGCGCGCTCGAAAATCTCGCCGAGCGTCGAGTAGAAGAAGCCATTGAGGCGGCCGATCGGATTGAGCTTGCGCATGTCTATATATTTGCCGGTCATGCAGGCTTGGTCGACGTGCATATAGATCACCTCGCCGATCACCAGCGGATGCCGGTTCGGCCCGAGCTCGAGCACGCGTTCGAGCTTGCACTCGAAATGGATCGGTACCTCCTTGACCCGCGGCGCCTCGATCTTGACGCATGGGATCGGCGTCAGCCCGGTCTTGGCGAATTCGCTGTCGCCGTCGGCAAAGCCGTTGGCGGAATCCACCATCTCCTTCCACACCGGTTGCGTCACCACGTTGAAGCAGAACTCGCCGGTGTCGCGGATGTTCTTGAGCGTGTGCTTCTCGCTGCCGTCGGGATTGCGCGCGATGGTCAGCGAGATCATCGGCGGCACGACGCAGACCACGGTGAAGAACGAGAACGGCGCCAAGTTGGCGACGCCGGCCTTGCTCACGGTCGAGGCCCAGCCGATCGGCCGCGGCACCACCGAGCCGACCAGCATGCGGTAGATCTGGCGCCGTTCGGCGGTCGCGGGATCGATTTCGAGGTAGTCGGACATTGGCTATGACCTGACGGGTGCCGGCACCGAACAAGTGTAAGGCGGCCGGGGTGCCGATCAATCCGCAAGCGCCACCTCGTCGCCCGGCCGCGACCGGTGTAGGCTCGTTGCGAACGGAGATGCGGCCATGACCGGGAAGACAGTCGTCATCGCGCTCGCGCTCCTCGTCGGCGCGCCGGCGGCGCGCCGAACTCACGCCCGCTCGACGCGCGCGGCGTAATTTCCGGAACGCTTGCGCGATGGAACCGGCCGCGTGTTCCGATTGCTGCGGCGCAAAATGTTGTGAACGAACACGACGCGGCGACGGCGGGTTATCAGCCAGCGGAACCAAAAACATGGAGGTTGAACCATGACCTTGAAAAAATTGGCCGTCGCCCTGGCGCTGCTGGCAACCGCAACTTCCGCAGCCTTCGCGCAGGCGCGCGACCATCGCACCTATTATAACTATGCGCCCAGCAACGGTTATAGCAGCCCGACCTACAGCAATCCCGGCTACGGCTCCGGCGGCGTCGGCGGCGGCGAGAGCGGCGACATGGGGATCGGCTCGCAACGCTAAGGTGCGGTTCCCCGTGAGCTTTAAGGAACCCGGCCGGTGCGGCCGGGTTTCCCTTATCGGACTGCCGGCGATCCGAAGCGCCGGCGTTTAGGGAGATTGCATCATGACCGCGAAACTCGTTGTCGCGCTGGCGCTACTGCTGGGCGCGACATCGATCACCTGGGCGCAAAGCCAGCGCAATTTTGGTCCGAACGGACCGTCCAGGTCCGACTGTTACGGCGAACCGTACAGCGGCAGTGTCGCATCGCGCTGTCCGGGCGAAGGCGGATACTATCGCTATCGGTATTGGCACCGTTACTAAGCCGAGCCGATGCGGCACGCCTGAACCGCTGCCCATCGCGCCGCGGGGAATTTGACATTTCGCCGTTCTAGCTGACCATGGCGGCGTGTCGCCCGCATCTTCGTCAGCGCAAAAGCCTTTGACCGTTGCCGTCATCGGACTCGGCAGCATCGGCGGCGTCGCGGCCGGTTGCCTGGCCGCGGCCGGAGCGCACGACATCGTTGCCTGCACCCGGAAGCCGATCGAGCGTTTGACGCTCGACGGCCCCAACGGCACGGCCGAGCTGCCGCTGCGCTCGCTGACCGATCCGGCTCAGGCCAAACCCGCCGATTGGGTCTTGCTCTGCACCAAGACGCACCAGACCGCCGCGACCGCGCCATGGCTGAAGCGGCTGTGCGTGCCGGCAACCCGCGTCGCCGTGCTGCAGAACGGCATCGACCACGTCGCCCGCGTCGCGCCGCTTGCCGGCGGCGCCACCGTGCTGCCGGTCGTCGTCTATTACAACGGCGAGCGGCTCGCCGCCGACCGGGTGCGGTTACGCCAAGGCGCCAATACAGACTTCGTGGTGCCGAACGACGATAGCGGTCGCGCCTTTGCGCGCCTGTTCGAGGGCACGCCGCTGCGCGTCCAATGCGGCGACGATTTCGTCACGCTGGCGTGGCGCAAGCTTCTGCTCAACGCCGTCGCCAGCCCGATGACGGCGCTGACCTTGCAGCGCCAGGCCGTGCTGCGCCGGCCCGACATAAGGGAGCTCTGCACTGCCGTGCTCGACGAGGCGATCGCCGTCGGCCGCGCCGCGGGCGCAAAGCTCGCCGACGACGAGGCGGCGCGCACGCTCGCGACGCTGTACACGTTCGCCGGCGAGCTCGGCACCTCGATGTATTTCGACCGCCTCGCCGGGCGCCCGCTCGAGATCGAAGCATTGAACGGCGCCATCGTCGCAGCCGGCGCGCGCCACGGCATCGCTACCCCGCTCAACCGCGCGCTGCTGGCGCTGCTGCGCGCGGTAAGCGATGCGGCGGAGAAGTCTTGAGTCCGATTATCGGCTTCTTGTGCGCCCGCGACCGGACATCGGCGGGCCAATTTTACGATCGCTTCGGCAATCCGACGGAAGACGCAATGCAGCGACGCGCAAGTCGCAGTTCCTTCCTTCCTCCCGGAATGTTATAATCGTGCCATGACTCGACGTCCCTCGTACGACCCGCGCACCGCCGCGGAAAAGGCCTTCAAGGCAGTGACCGCGCCGAAGCCCGCGGAGCTGCCGCCGAAGCCGCCGTCGCTGCCTGGCGTGAAGGAAATGGTCTCGCTGCGCATCGACCGCGACGTGCTCGACTTCTTCCAGGAAGGCGGCCCGGGTTGGCAGGACCGCATCAATGCCGCGCTGCGCAAGGCGGCCGGCAAGGACTAATCTCGTGCGGACGATCATCAGCGCTCGGCACGGATGTCCTGCGCCGCAGCTTGGCGCTTGCGCGTCCGCCGCAACGCCTTGTGGCCGATGCTGCGCAGAAAGTCGTGCTCGCGCGTCAGCGACAGCCGTTCGATCGCAGCCTGCAGCGGCAGCCATTCCACCGCCTTGATGTCGTCCATCGCCTCGCGCCCGGCGCCGCGGTTGCATTTTCGGTTTGACGGTCACGTCACGATGATGCACCGCGCGATTACACAGCGCGGACCGAGTGGCGCGGCGGCGCGCTACGCCGGCTTCGCCATCACCGTCGCGTGGATGGTGCGGCAATGGCGCACCAGATTGTCGTGCGCCACGACGAACTTTTTCAGCGGCGTATCGATGGCGAAGAAGTAGATATTGGCGATGAAGCCGTAGATGCCGGCGTCGATGCTGGTCGGCCGCGGGCCGTGCCCATAGCCGGCGTCCGGCACGAGACGCGCCAGCACGCCGAGGTCGGCAAGCCCGCGGGCATAGGCCTGCTCGGGCGCATAGCGGCCGATGCCCTGATAGTGATAGCGCTGGAAATTGAATTCGCGCGCCTTGGCGAGCCCCGCCTCGGTCAAGCCCGGATGCTCGCGCCTGAGCGCGTCGCGGAATTGCGGCCAGTAGGCGTCGTCCTGCCAGCGCGAATAGGACATCACCCAATAGAGGTCGTCGAGCGTGCGTGTGACCAAAAGATCGGTGTCGCGTTGCGCCGGCGTCAGACCGGCATCGAGCGCCGGCCGATACTTGGCGGTGACATAGGCTATGATGCTCTCGCTGTCGCCGACCGTATCGCCGCCGTCGACGATATACGGCAACTGCGCCCGCGGCGCCTTCGACGCATCGAAAATGTGCTGGTGCACGAACGGCACGCCGGCCAGGCGCAGGAAGGCGAAAACCTTCAGGCCGTAGCCGTTGTTGTCGGCGACGCCGAACAGTTCGGGATAGGAGTAGAGGGTGAGCATGGCACGCCCGCTTGCTGCTCAAATCGCCCGATAGCCGCCGTCGGCCATGACGATCGAGCCGGTAACGTAGGCCGACAGATCGGAGGCGAGAAAGATCGCCGGGCCGACGATGTCGTCGGGCTTGCCGGTACGGCCGAGCGGGGTGTGATCGAGAAATACTTTCACCAGCTCCGGGTTGGTGGCGCGCACCCGCTCGTTCAGCGGCGTCTCGATGAAACCCGGGCCGATGGCGTTGACGCGCACGCCGTCCTTGCCGAGTTCCGCCGCCAGCGCCCGGGTGAAACCAAGCACGCCGTGCTTGGAGGTGGTGTAGGCCGGCGAGTTCGGCGTGCGCACATGCATGAACGACTGGATGGACGCGATGTTGACGATGCGGCCCTTGGCGGCGCGCAGGGCGCTAAGGAACGCATGGGTGACGTTGAACACGCCGTTGAGATTGATCGCCATGATGTCCTGCCAATCCTTGAGCACGGCATCGGCATCGGCGGTGAAGGCGTTGCGGCGGTTGATGCCGGCATTGTTGACCAGGATCGAGACCTGGCCGACGTCGCGCGCGACTTTGCCGGCGACGTCGCGGCAGGCTTGCCGGTCGGTGACGTCGAGCGTGAAGGCTTGCGCCCTGCCGCCGGCCGCGGTTGCGTCAGCCGCCGTGTTCGCCGCCGCCGCGCCGTTGATGTCCAGCGCCGCGACATTGGCGCCCTCGCGCGCGAAGCCGAGCGCGATGCCGCGGCCGATGCCGGAGCCGGCGCCGGTCACGACCGCGATGTGATTGTGCAGAAGCCCGGGCATGCGCGCCTCCCTCGATGTCGCTTGGACGGCGCGAGCATAACAACGACGCGTTGGGCGCGCGAAGCGCGGCTTGACTCTATGTTCATGTTATGTTCTTATCCCTGGGCCTGCTTCCAGCAAGGCTTTTGCAGAGGGAGAAACCGTCATGCGTGCGGTTATATTGGCTTTAGGACTTGTCGCGGCGGCGCTGCCGGCGCGGGCGGAAACCATGGTGCCGGGCGCGGAAACCATGGCGCCGGGCGATGCCAAGACCGCCATTCCGCCAGGCGACGCCAAGGCCCATGTCGGCCAGACGGTGACGATCCATGCCGCTGTCGACGAGGTAAAAACCGGGCGCGGCGGCGCCACCTTTCTCGACATGGGCGGCAGCTTTCCCGACAACGCCTTTGCCGCAGTGATCTTTGCCAGCGATCTCGCCAAGTTTCCCGGCGCCAAGACGCTCAAGGGTAAAACCGTTGCCATCAGCGGGCCGGTGCAACTCTACCAGGGCAAGCCCGAGATCATTCTCAAGACCGCGGATCAGCTCAAGGCGGATTGAGTCAAGGTGGATTGAGTCAAGGCGGATTGAGTCAAGGCGGATTGAGCGCAACAACGCCGGCACGATAAACACGGCTTATGCGCCGCCCTGGCGCAACGATTCGTGAATGCAACGAAAGCAATGCAACGAAAGCATGGGTGATCGGTTGATCTCCGAGACAGCTAACGGAGATTGTGAACCATGAAGAAACTCATTCTGGCGGGCGCGTTCGTGCTGGCAGCGACGTCGGCGTCCTTGGCGCAGTATGCCTATGGGCCGGGTTTCAATTACGGCCATGGCTACTACGACGTTGCGCCGGGCTATGGCAGTTACGGCGCAAGCCCGGGCTACGGCTATTACGCGTCGCCGCCGGCCTGGTTCGAGAACGATACCCAGCGCGGCGGTCCCGGCCCGCGGGTCGGCGCCGGCAGCGGCGCGGGCATCGGCTCGCAGCGCTGACGCGGCCTCAAAGCCGACGAACGCAAACGACACGACGCGAAGACCCGGCGCGGAAGCGACCGGGTCTTGCGCGCGCTCGCCGTATGGGCTTCGCGCATAGGAGGCCGCGCGCCACGGGCATGCTCCAGAGCATGCTACAGGCACAGGCACGCTACAGACATGGGCATTGCCATCATGGGCATTGCCATCGTGGGCATTGCTATAGAGGTGACGCGATTCGCGCGCCGTAGCACACAGCCGCGCCGGCCGGCGCGGACTACTTCTTTAGCAGCGCATCGCGCTCCTTGAGCAGCCGATCAAGCTCTTCCTGCTGCTCCGCAATGCGGTCCGCGCCGCGAGCCTCGTCCTCCGCGCCCGAAAAGGCGGCGGCCTGCTCGATCAGCTCCCGGACATTGTCGCGCACGATGGCGATGCGCCGTTCGAGATCGGCAAGCGATGGATCGTCGTTGCTCATGCTTCCCCCAAGGTCGTCATTGCATGCAAGCGTAGCCTGGATTGAGTGCAAGCGAAATCCGGCAGTGGCAAGCCTTGGCCTCGTCGCTGCCGGCAGCAACGCGCTCGCGGTGGTCTGCGACATGTCCGATCCCGACTCGATCGCGGCGACGGCGAAGCCGGTGCGGTAAAAACTCGACCACGTCGACATCGTGGTGAACTTTGCCGGAATTTTTCCGCAGCAGGATTCCGCCACGATGACCTTTGCCGACTGGCGCAAGGTGCTGTCGATCAATCTCGACGGCACCTTACCTCGTCACTGTCGCGCAGTTGCGCGCGCGATGCGGCATTACCGGGCCGCGGCCGGTTTAGAGAATTTCGTCTTCGCCAGGAAGTATTGAAGCAAGAACGTCGGCACGCCGTCGTTCCTCTCCGGCAACGACGCGGCGTCTCATGACCGCCGAATGTGGATGGGGGTGGGCGCGGGTCTTAAAGGCAGGTTTTCCCCGGAAAAATAGGCAGCGCGCCGCCGCCGCAGTATGGTTGCGGCGGCAAAACCGATTCGTGCCGTCAAACGTCCTTTAGGGAGCAAATACGCATGCGCATCTTATCCGCCCTCCGGGCCGCTCTGATCGTCGTGCCGGCCTTGGCCGCCGCCGCCTTCGGGTCCGCCGCCTACGCCGAAAGCGGCGGCATCAGCTTCAGCGTCGTCAAGGCGGGCCTTGTCATCGGCGGCTCGGCCGGCTCGGGCACGCTGACCTTCCAGGGCAGACAATACCCGCTCGGCATCGGCGGCTTGAGCTACGGATTCACCTTCGGCGCTTCCGAGACGCACTTTCACGGCACCGTCCGCCACATCCGCGGCCCGGGCGACGTCTCCGGCGTCTATGCCGCCGGAAACGTCGGCGCGGCGGTCGGGCGCGGCGCGCAGGCCATCGTGCTGACCAACCAGCACGGCGCGGTGCTGGAGCTCACCGGCAGTTCGGTCGGCGCCATCGTCAGCGCGGATCTCAACGGTCTCGTCATCACGGTGAAATGAGCGCGTAGGATGGGTGGCGCCAACGGGTCCGGCCCGAAGTGGCCGGCCCGATGACAGGCTCCGCGAAATCCATCATGCGGCGCGGCGGTCTATTGATGGGCTTCGCTCTACCCATCCCACGCACTGCCCTCATGACCGGCCAGACGCTGAACGTAGATGGCGGGCGAGCACGGTCTTAAGCGCGCCGACATCGCGAACGGGCGTCTTATTGTTCCGATCCACAATGTCAAACAGCGACGCAGCCTCTCGTCACCACCGGACGCCCGGCAATGACGACGCGGAACTGCATTCCCGCGATGCGATTCGCATCCGGGTCTTCTTTCACGCTTCAAGAAAGCTTGCCTCGAACGGACGGGAGGCCAAGTCTTGCTGCCCGACGTCTTTGCTCCCTCAAGAGGGAGGCGGAGCGCCGAACGGCGCACCATAGTTGCCGCGCCTCGATGCGCAGGCACGGCCGCGGCCCGATAAGCGGGACGCTCGCCTTTCGGCGCTCCTCCGCGGTCATGCGCCGGGATTTCACTCCCGACTCGGCCTGGGCCGCGCTTCCTGGAACCACCGGATGCAAACGGGAGGACCCTCTCCGGCACCAGTGCAGCGAGCACCTCGCAGTCCGGCACGCGTCGGACGGGCTGATACCCAAACCGCCCGAGGGCTGAGAGCGACGAACTCCGCCCCGCAGGAACCGCACCCGCTCCGTCAGTCGGCGTCACCGGTTGACGTCCCTTACGATGAACGGGATGGACGCCGTTATGCAAATCCGCACCGCGCTGTCAAAGGCTTTTCAATTTATGCAGACAAATCGCGGGGTTGCGCGGCGCGATGGCCGCTCCGCGCCAGCCCGGACGCGTTTCACTCCACGCTAAAGATTCGCAAAAGCGAAGTTGTGCCCGTCAATCAAGGCCTTCTATGCTGTGCGAATCTTTTCGGGGCTGCGCGGCGGCGGCCGAATTGCACGGCGCACGTAGCCCGGATTGAGTAACGCGAAATCCGGGATCGCGCTCTGAGCCCGCCCCGGATTTCGTTTCACTCAATCCGGGCTACGCTTGCTTTTTCTCTTTGTTCACCCCGGTATCATCCTCAGATTCCCTATTTGGAGCAGAGCCCGCAGTACTGTGATCCGTTGCTAGAAAGAATCGGCCCGACCGCTCTTCACGGGTACCATGCACCGCCTTATAGGCGGCACGTTTAAATGCGGCCTCCATTTTCTCAAAATCAATTCCTCGTCTCATGTATTCCACCCCATGAGCTGATGAAGTCACCTGCCAGTCCGCTTCGTATACACCATAAGCGTCGGCTTTCGCACAGCAAAGCCCATGCGGTTCGCCCCAACAAAGACCGCGTGGGCACGGCGCTTCGCGCCTTTGCCCACCCTACGCACGCTGAGCCGCTTTGCACCTTCCCTATCCTACGCTTGGTCTAATACCCTTCATCTGGATCAGCCGGCAACGAAAGGTCACGACAAACGACTTCAGCATTTTCTCCCTGTTTGGGACCGGTTAACCGATTTTTCTTACGCAAAAGCCCCGGTTGTTCGAATTCCAATCTCTCTTTTGAAATTCGTTCGTCGAACATAAGACCCGCAATTCCGCCACGCACGAGCGCGAGGCGAAGCGAGAGCGGAATGGTTTCGGGAACTATTAAGCCAAGAATCACGAACGCGGCGAAGATCAAACGGTAGAACCAAGCGTCTCCCATTTTAACCTCCCATCCTCAAAAAGAGCACTTCTAGATAACTCTCGGAGCTCTCGTTGCGTATCGATTCGAAAATTAGAAGCTCCACCCGCGCCTTAGAAGGTTGCAAGTCGCACAGGATCGGATGTTTCCTGCAAGTCAACGATTCGCTTTGTTTCTCAGACAAACCTTTGTGATCTGACGCCTTTGCCAAACCCGGCGAGGCACGGGTTGACGACGTGGATCACGAAGCTTCGCACCTTTGCCCAATACGTGGTGTGTTTTACAAGGGCTAGGCTATTTTAGGGATTGCGCCGCATGAACAAGACTGGCGGAATCGTCTGCCGATTCCACCCTTCGGCCACCATGAGGGGCATCGCATGGCTAACAGCGG
>JASHQO010000464.1 GCA_030039105.1 Xanthobacteraceae bacterium | reverse complement strand
ACGATGCGCTTTGCGCAAAGCGGCAACCGCGGCGTGCTGACCGCGGTCGAGCGCGTGAGCTTCGCGGTCCGCGACGGCGAAGTAGTGTCGCTGATCGGGCCGTCCGGCTGCGGCAAGTCCACGCTGCTCAATATCGGCTCCGGGCTTGCGGCGCCGAGCGAGGGCGAAGCCTTGGTCGACGGCGAGCGCGTCGCCGGGCCGAACGCCCACGTCGCCTTCATGCTGCAGAAGGATTTGCTGCTGCCGTGGCGCACCGTCGCCGAGAACGTGATGTTCGGCGTCGAAATCCAGGGCGTGCCGCCGGCGGAGCGGAGCAAGCGCGCGCTGTCGCTGTTGGCGAATTTCAACCTCGCGGACTTTTCCAGTCACTATCCGCACCAGCTATCCGGCGGCATGCGCCAGCGCGTGGCGCTGGCGCGCACCCTCGCCATCGAGCCGCACGTGCTGCTGCTCGACGAGCCGTTCTCCGCGGTGGACGCGCAGACCCGCATGGTGCTGCAGCGCGATCTTGCGCGGACATTGCAGCGGGCCGGCAAGACCGCGCTGCTGATCACCCACGATCTTGCCGAAGCGGTGACGCTGTCCGACCGCGTGCTGGTCATGAGCCGCCGCCCGGGCACCATCATCGACGAGATCACGGTCGACATGCCGCACCGCGACAATCCGTTCGCGCGCCGGCACGATCCCAAGGTCAACGATTACGTCGCCCGCCTGATGGATCGGCTCGGCATCGACCGCGCCGCCCTCGAGCCGGCGGGAGGCGCGGCATGAACGGCGACGCGCAATCCGCGCCCAGGCTCAAGGGGTTCGGCGCCAGCATGTTGCTGCTCGTGGCCTTTCTGGCGGCCTGGCAATGGGGGCCCGGCCTGCTGCACGTTCCCGCCTTCATCGTGCCGCCGCTGTCGGACGTCGCCCATGAATTCGTCCGCGCCTGGCGGTTCGAACATCTGCTGCTGCACACCGGCGTCACCATCGCCGAAGTGTTGGCCGGCTTCATCCTCGGCAGCCTGCTTGGCGCCGTGGTCGGCTATCTGCTCGGCATGTCGCCGGTCGCCGAGTTCGCGCTCTCGCCGTACATCCTGGCGCTGCAGATCGCGCCCAAGGTCGCGTTCGCGCCGCTGTTCATCCTGTGGATGGGATTCACGGTCTATCCGAAGATCCTGGTCGCGATCCTGATCGTGTTCTTCCCGGTCATGGTCAACGTGCTGACCGCGGTGCGTACCGTCGATCCCGACCTGGTCAACCTCGCCCGCGCCTTCAAGGCAACCCGCGTCCAGATTTTCTGGAAGATCGAATTTCCGACCTCGATGCCGCCGATGTTCGCCGGGCTCCGCATCGGCGCCACGCTCGCCGTGGTCGGCGTCGTGGTCGGCGAGCTGGTCGGCGGCAATGCCGGCCTCGGCTACCTGCTCAGCTTCGGCGAAGGCCAGGCCAACACGCCGATGGTGTTCGTCTCCATCGTGATGCTCACCGTGGTCGGCGGCATCGCCTATCTGGGCGTGATCCTGATCGAGCGCCGCGTGCTGCATTACCTGCCCGCGCGCCGCGTCGGCGGCAACGTCTAGCGACTCCGACGGACGAATTTGCGCTATGCTCCGCCAGGGTTTACCGGCGTGAACTTTGGGGGATGACAATGAGCGTGACAACGACAACGCCGAGCACGGCGCAGATCTACAAAGTCGCGCTGGCGAGCATCATCGGCTCGGTCATCGAGCAATACGACTTCCTGATCACCGGCATCATCGCCGCCACGGTCTGGGGCGGCATCTTCTTCAAGCTGCCGGGGCTTGCCGCCGTGGCCGCGGCGATCGGCGTCTACGGTCTCGGCATCATCATCCGCCCGGTCGGCGCCTTCATCTTCGGCCATATCGCCGACCGTTACGGCCGCAAGGACGCGATGGTCTACGCGCTGGTGCTGATGGGCTTGAGCACGCTCGCCATCGGCGTCACCCCGACCTACGACAGCGTCGGCGTCGCCGCGCCGATCCTGCTGATCTTCTTCCGCCTGTGCCAAGGCATCAGCTTCGGCGCCGAGTTCGGCACTGCCTCGACCTGGGTGGTCGAGCAGGCGGCGCGCTCCAAATATCGCGCGTTCTGGGGCGCCTGGGTCGGCTTCGCCATTCCGATCGGGCTCCTGCTCGGCTTCGGCTCGGTGATCTTCGTCAAATCGCTGATGACGCCGGAACACTTCACGGCCTGGGGCTGGCGCATCTTCTTCATCGTCGGCTTTTTGGTGGCGATCGTCGGCCTGGTCATCCGCACCCGCACCATGGACAGCTTCGTGTTCGAGCAGCACCGCGCGCAGACCGAGGTCCTGAAATATCCGGCCGCCGAAGTCTGGCGCGTCATGCCGTGGACCATCCTGCGCACGTCGCTGGTCAACGCCATGTTCGGCGGCGCGTTCTTCCTCTACTTCGTGTTCGGCACGAGCTACATGAAGGCGGCCGGATTTGCCGGCAACGATCCGGAATATATCGGCCTGATCGCCGCGGGCTTCATGCTGGCGTTCATGATCGTCGGCTCGCTGCTCGCCGACCATCTCAACCGCCGCACCATCCTGTTGATCGCCGCCGTGGTGCTGTTCCTGTTCGCGCTGCCGTATTTCTATTTCGTCAATACCGGCAGCTTCCTGTACGCCACGATCGCGGAGGTCATCGGCTTCGGCTTTGTGTTCGGCTTCGGCTACGGCGCGATCCCGACGTTCTATACGGAAAATTTTCCGACCCGCTTCCGCGCCTCGGGCGCCAGCGCCGGCTATCAGATCGCGCAGGTCTATGGCGGCGGGCTCATTCCCATTATCGCCGGCCAAATCCTGGCCCGCTCCGGCGTCAAGGGCGCCTATCCGTATATCGGCGGCTTGATCATGTGCTACGCGGTGGCGGCGATGATCGCGATTCTGCGCACCCCGGAGACCAAGGGCGCCGACCTGGAGAAGTGATCGTAATTCCTCTCCCCCTTGTGGGGAGGGTTTTTAGTTCGGAAAATGCTCGGCGTGCCAGTCGGCTTCGAGGTTCGGATTGATCTTGCCGTCGATCACCAGCACGCCGGGGCAGCCTTCGCCGACCCAGGCCTTGACCGGACCGAGATCGGCGAGCGTGCGCACCGTGACGCCGCGGGCGCCGTAGCCGCGGGCGATCGCGGCGAAATCGGTGGCGGGGAATTTCACGATATCGGTCGAAAGGCCCTGGCGGCCGAAGTAATGCACTTCGGCGGCATAGCAGGCATCGTTGTAGACCAGGACGCACATCCGCAGCCCGAGCCGCACCGCGGTTTCCATGTCGGCCATCGACATCAGGAAGCCGCCGTCGCCGACGCCCAGCACCGCGAGCTTGCCAGGATTGGCGAGCGCAAGCCCGATGGTCGATGGCAGGCCGAGGCCGACCGACTGGAACGAATGGCTGAGGCACGACGCGCGTGCGTTGGGGACACGCAGATAGCGCGGCACCCAGCCGCAGAAATGGCCGGAGTCCGACGCCACCACGCGGTCGGTCGGCAAAATGGCGTCGACCGCTTTGCTCAACGTGCGCGGATCGATGAATCTGTCGGTCGATTCGTCCGGACGCGGAAAATGATGATTGTCGCCGGCGCGAATGCGCTCGCGCATCGCGTTGTTGCGGCGGCCACCGCCACCCTGCCCTCCGCCGCTTGGGGCCCGCTTGCTGACGTTCGCCAGCAGCGCTTCCGCCGTCGCCTTGGCGTCAGCGTGCACGGCAATCTGCACCGGCATCTGATAGCCGAGCTTCGGCATGTCGATATCGACCTGAGCCACCACGGCACCAGGCGCGATCAGCTTGCCCTTCTTGGTGGTCCATTGCGTCAGGCTGGCGCCGAACGCCAGGATGAAATCGCTTTCCGAGATCAGCTCGTCGGCGACCGGCGACGAGAAACCGCCGCTGATGCCGACCGACCACGGGTTGCCGGAAAACAAGCCATGGCCGCATACCGAGGTCGCCAGCAGCGCGCCGGTGGCGTCGGCCAGCGCGACCAGATCCCGCTCGGCGTCGGAGATCACCGCGCCGCGGCCGCCGAGGATGAGCGGGCGCTGCGCGCGCAGGAGCGCATCGGCAAGGCGGGTGACGGCATGCGGATCGGGATGCAGGCGGCCCGGCGCCGGCGGCAATTCCAGCGGCGGCAGGTTCGAGGCGAGCGAGGCGTGCTGCACGTCGAGCGGCATGCTCAGCACCACGGTCTGCCGGTCGCGCAACGCCCGCGTCACGGCACGCAGCGCGTCCTCGCGCGCCGAGCCGACCGTATGCAGCCGCTCCGACACCGCGCCGACCGCGCGCACCATCTCGGCCTGCTCGACGTAGAAATTATTCTTCACCGCGCCGTTGGGGACATCGCCGGCGAGCACGACAAGGGGCGTCCGGCTCTTGGCCGCCTCGGCGATGCCGGTCAGCGCATTGGTCAGGCCGGGGCCAGAATGCACGCTGACCAAGGTGAGCTCGCCGGTCGCCTTGGCGTAGGCGTCGGCCATGGCGGCGGCATTGCCCTCGTGCCGCGCCGAGATCAACTCGACGCCGGATTCGACCAGCTCGTGGGAAATCTTGAAGTTGGCGGTGCCGAGCAGGCCGAAGCAGCGCCGCGCGCCATAGCCGGCGAGGTCTTTGGCAACGACGGCGGCGACCGTTGGATTGCTCATGGTTCTATGTCCCTGCCCACAAGTGCGAAAAGCCCAAGTAATACAAAGCCATGATCGCACGGCGCCGACCGGCACGGAAGGGACGGCCGCTGGCCCCGGCACCGTCCGGCAACTGCTGGACCAAGCTCTGGATTATTATTTTAAACTTAAATCTTTAAGCTTGAAATATATCGCCGGCGGTGCCATTATTATCCCGCTCCAAAGCAGGATGGCGGCATCGGATGAAGATCGCTTGCCTCGGCGGCGGCCCCGCCGGCCTCTATTTCGCGATCAGCATGAAGCTGCGCGATGCCGCGCACGACATCGCCGTGTTCGAGCGCAACCGGCCGGACGACACCTTCGGCTGGGGCGTGGTGCTGTCGAACGAGACGTTCGAGAACCTCGCCAAGAACGATCCGCTGAGCGCCGGCGAGATCCGCCGCCACTTCGCCTATTGGGACGACATCGCGGTGCATTACCGCGGCAGGAAGATCGTCTCGACCGGCCACGGCTTCTCCGGCATCGCGCGCAAGAAGCTATTGCAGATTTTGCAGCAGCGCGCCCGCGCCCTCGGCGTCAATCTGCAATTTCAGACCGAAATCGCCAGCGCGTCGGAACTGGCGAAGAGCTACGACCTCGTCATCGCCGGCGACGGGCTGAACTCGAAGACCCGCAACGAATTCGCCGCCCACTTCAAGCCGGGCGTCGAGACCCGCAAGAACAAGTTCGTCTGGCTCGGCACCCACCAGAAATTCGACGACGCCTTCACCTTCATCTTCGAGGAAACCGGGCGCGGCTGGATCTGGGCGCACGCCTATCAGTTCGACGCCGACACCGCGACCTTCATCGTCGAATGCGCCGACGACACCTGGCAAAAGTTCGGCTTCGGCGCCATGAGCCAGGAGGAGAGCTGCCGCGCCTGCGAGAAAATCTTCGCCAAATATCTCGGCGGCCATCGCCTGATGTCGAACGCCGCACATCTGCGCGGCTCGGCGTGGCTGAATTTTCCGCGCGTGCTGTGCGAGAAATGGTCGTACGGCAATATCGTGCTGATGGGCGACGCCGCCGCGACCGCGCACTTCTCGGTCGGCTCCGGCACCAAGCTCGCCATGGAGAGCGCGATCGCCATGGCGAATTGTCTGCGCAGCGAGCCGACCATGCCGGCGGCATTCGCCAAATACGAGGACGCGCGGCGCACCGAGGTGCTGCGCCTGCAGTCGGCGGCGCGCAATTCGCTGGAATGGTTCGAGGACGTCGAGCGCTACCTGCATCTCGACCCGGTGCAGTTCAATTACTCGCTGCTGACCCGCTCGCAGCGCATCAGCCATGAGAATCTGCGGCTGCGCGACAAGAAATGGCTGGAAGGCGCCGAGGCCTGGTTCCAAAAG
>JASHQO010000463.1 GCA_030039105.1 Xanthobacteraceae bacterium | reverse complement strand
CTCCATGAACATGTGCTCGGTCCGGCAGAGGCCCACGCCCTGGGCACCGAAGGAGCGGGCCCGGGCCGCGTCGGGCGGGTTGTCGGCGTTGGCGAAGACGCGCAGCCGGCGCAGACGGTCGGCGATGCCGAGCAGCCGCTCCAGGTCGCCGGAGACCTTGGGCTCGACCATGGGCACGTCACCCAGGATGACCCGCCCCTCGGTGCCGTCGATGGTGAAGACCTCGCCCTCGCGGATGACCTCGCCACCGGCCTCGAAGCGGCGCCGGGCCAGGTCGACCCGGACCTCGCCGGCGCCGGCCACGCAGGGCTTGCCCATGCCCCGCGCCACCACCGCGGCGTGCGAGGTGCGGCCGCCCCGGGCGGTGAGCACCCCCTGGGCCGCGATCATGCCGTGGACGTCGTCGGGGTTGGTCTCGACCCGCACCAGGATCACCTTGTGGCCCTGGCTCTTCAACGTCTCGGCCTCTTCCGACGAAAACACGATCTCGCCGCAGGCTGCGCCAGGCGATGCCGGCAGGCCGGTCGCCAAGACCTTGCGCTCGGCATTCGGATCGATGGTCGGATGCAGGAGCTGATCGAGCGCGGCCGGGTCGATGCGCGCCACTGCCTCGTCCTTGGTGATCAGCTTCTCGTTGGCGAGATCGACGGCGATGCGCAGCGCCGCTTGCGCGGTGCGCTTGCCGCTGCGCGTCTGCAGCATCCACAACTTGCCCTGCTCCACCGTGAACTCAAGGTCCTGCATGTCGCGGTAGTGCTTTTCCAGCGTCGCCTGGATGCGCTTGAGCTCGGCGAAAGTCTCCGGCAGCGCCGATTCCATCGAGGCATGGTGCGAGCCTGCCTTGCTGCGCGCCTCCTCGGTGATCTCCTGGGGCGTGCGGATGCCGGCGACCACGTCCTCGCCCTGGGCGTTGATGAGAAACTCGCCGTAGAGCGACTTCTCGCCGGTCGACGGATTGCGCGTGAAGGCGACGCCGGTCGCGGAATCCTCGCCCATATTGCCGAACACCATGGCCTGGACGTTGACCGCGGTGCCCCAGCTTTCCGGAATGTTGTGCAGGCGGCGATAGGTGATGGCGCGCTGATTCATCCACGAGCCGAACACCGCGCCGATGGCGCCCCACAATTGCTCGTGCGGATCCTGCGGAAACGGCTTGCCGCTTTCCTCGGCGACGCGCTCCTTGTAGCGCTCGATCACCTCCTGCCAGTCCTGCGCCGAGAGATCGGTGTCGAGCGTAAAGCCGCTGCGATCCTTGTGATCGTCGAGGATTTCCTCGAAGTGATGATGGCCGATGCCGAGCACCACGTCGGAATACATGGCGATGAAGCGCCGGTAGCTGTCCTGGGCAAAGCGCGCGTCGCCGGATTTTTGCGCCAGCGCCTCGACCGTCTCGTCGTTGAGGCCGAGATTGAGCACCGTGTCCATCATGCCCGGCATCGAGGCGCGGGCGCCGGAGCGCACCGAGACCAGCAGCGGATTCTCGGCATCGCCGAATTTTTTCTTGGTGATGCGGCCGACCTCGGCCAACGCGGCGTCGACCTGCGCTCTGAGGTCCTTCGGATAGGTTTTGCCGTTGGCATAGTAATAGGTGCAGACCTCGGTGGTGATGGTGAAACCGGGCGGCACCGGCAGGCCGAGATGCGCCATCTCGGCGAGCCCCGCGCCCTTGCCGCCAAGGAGGTTGCGCATCGCGGCGCGGCCGGCCGCCTTGCCGCCGCCGAAGGCATAGACCCACTTGCCCTTGGCCGGGCTGGCCGCGGCGGGCTTGGATTTGGCCGATTTGGCCGCGGATTTCTTCACCGATTGGCGGGATGTTTTAGCGCGTGATTTGACCATGACTCAGCGTTCGATGGGTGGCCCGGCAATGGGCGTTAGCGGAAGAAGTGATGGATGGCATTGAGCCCAGTCAATCCGACGATAATGAGATAGATGGCGACGATATAGTTGAGCAGCCGCGGCAAAATCAGGATCAAAATACCAGCGATGAGGGCGACCAGCGGCGTGATATGGGCGGCAGTGATAACCATCGGCTTTCCTATCGGTTTTTATACGGGAATTGGCGACTGCAGGGTCTGATGGGCGATGGGGCGGCAACCCGCTCGGTAATAACGCGCGAGCCGCCGTTCGGTTCTAGGGCATAAGCGCCAGTGATGCCAGATAGATCGCGATGGCGGCGGACCGGACCGCAGGCCACGAACGCCAAATCCTGAGATCGCTCAAGCTCAATCCCGTCATCAACAAACGACGCCGCGTGGAATTTTTTCTTGGCGCGCCTTGTGAGACGAAAGTTGGATGTGTCGTCGATGTTGGTGCGCGCCGCGGATTGCAACCGTTAAACGAGACGAATGCCCGCTGCGGCATCTTGGAGCCTTAGCTGAACTATGCTAACGCCAAAGCGGGATTTTTTGGAGGGCAAAATCGTGAGAAAATTTGTAATAGTTGCGGGGTCGCTTGCAATCGCGGCGGTCGGCATCACGCCGGCATGGGCAGCCTTGGTGAATAATACCGCGTATGTCGAACCGACGACCGGCACCGACAGTGGTAGCTGCGGCGCAGCGACCAGCCCATGCGCGACGCTGAACCAGGCGCTGGCCAATATCAGCTCGGGTGGCGTCGTTTACGTCCTGTCGGGCGGCACGTTCGGGCCGATTTACCTGACGAGTGCTGTCAGCATTACCGGTCCGGCCGACGGTTCGTTGAACATCGTCTGGAGCGGTGCGGCGCCAGGGTGCGTCGGCGCTGCGGCCGGCACCTGTCAGGCGACCTCCAATTACGCGGTGGATATCGAGGCCGGCTCCACCGACGTATTCAAGTTCAAGTACGTGCTCTTCAACAACGGTAACGGCACCAACGGCGCCATGAAGGTCGGCAACGCCTCCGGCGTGAAGATGGATGACGTCGTCCTGCGCGGCGGCAACGGATCGCCGCCGCAACTGCTGCTGGCGACCCCGAACACGGGCGGGCAGTTTCAACTGCTGATCCAGAAAGGCAACATCGGCTACAGCAGTAGTGCTGGCGGCGTCGTGGTGCAGCCGCAAGGTTCGACCTCGGCGGCCGTCGACATTAGTAAGGTCACGGTGCAGAATCTGGCGTTCGGCCTCAAGTTCAACGCAAACTCGACGAGCGCAGCCATTGGCGTCGAGGCCTCGGTCAATGACAGCGAGATCCTCAATTTCAGCGGCAGCGGAGTTGCCGCCGTTGCCACCGGCAGCTCTCAGGCGCGGCTTGCTGTCACGCGCAGCAACCTACTCAATGCCGCCCAGCAGGCGGTGCAGGTCAACGGCGCCAATGCGCAGGCCAACCTTTATCTGGATACCATCTTCGGCAATGCCGTCGGCGTGAACGTCGTGGGAGGCACAGCCAATACGCTTGGCAACAACGACTTCAGCAACGGCAACAACTGTGCGAGCGGCGGCACGCCGACCGCCTGCAGCAGCGTGCTGACGACGCAGAGCCCGGAATGACGCCGGCGCGCGCCGCCTGACTTGCAATCGATCCGGCCAACGGCGTTGGCCGAATTTTTTCGGCGGCGGCGCTGGAACGGCACAGCGGCAGGGGATGCGCCCGATGCCAAAGACGATCGCACTGGGATTGGCGGCAGCTTTGGCGCTGCTCGGCAGCGCCGCGGCTGCGCACGCCGAGCTACGGGTCACCGGCACCGCGGACGCCATGGTGGTGCACGCCAAGGGCGCCACGTTGGCGGATGTCGTGGCCGGCCTCGCCGCGGCATGCCATGCCCCGATCGAGGTGAGCGGCGCGACGACGCGGCAGTTCACCGGGGTCTATTCCGGCCCGCTGCACAAGGTGCTGTCGCGCCTGCTCGGCGGCATCGATCATGTCGTCCATATCGCTCCCGATCGCATCACCATCGTGCTTGTGACGTCGAACGCCGTCCATTGGACGGCACGGAGCGACGGCGGCGGCCCAAGCGTTCAAGGCTGGGTCCCCTCGGCGCGTGAGGTCGCGGCGCTTCCGAGAAGATCCGAGGCGGCTGCCGCACCGCCCGGCTCGGCAGCGGACGACACGGCGGAGGCGCCGTCCGCCATTCAAGGCTGGATGCCGTCGGCGGGCCAGGTTGCGTCCATTGCCGCAGCGCCGCGGACGCAGGCTGCTCCGGGCGAGGCTGTCGTCAGCGACATGGCCGAACAAGCACCGTCCGGCGTTCAGGGCTGGGTGCCGACCGTGGTGGCCGCGGCCGCCGC
>JASHQO010000462.1 GCA_030039105.1 Xanthobacteraceae bacterium | reverse complement strand
GCCAGGCCGCGGTGCGTCCCTGGATGTAGTCGCCGATCCGGGCGCTCGACGACAGATCGGGCGGCACGTGACGGTCGTAGCTGCCCTGCTCGTTGCGGATCGGCAGCAGCGAAACCTTGTGCGCGTGGATCTTGTCGATCAGCGAAGGCTCGTCCTGGGCCGGATGCGGCGGGCTCGACACCGGGATCTGCACGCCGGCCAACGGATCATCCTGCCGCGGCGTCGCCAGCGTAAGCGCGTCGCCGAGGTCGGCGGCGGCCTTGTCGCGCGCGGTCAAGGGATCGAGGCCGAAGCGCAGCTCGAGCGTCTTCAGCACCGAGGTGTGATCGATGACGCCGCGGCCCGCCCGAAACACGGTGCCGGCCTTGATGCGCGGCGATATCAGGAGCGAGGGAACGCGAACGCCGAAGCGCGTGAAGTCGAAACCGAATTCGCCGACCGAATTATCCGGCGGCACCGCGCCCCACGGCGGCGGCACATGATCGTAGTTGCCGCCATGTTCGTCGTAATTGACGATGAGCAGCGTCTCGCTCCAATTCGAGCTGTTGCGCAGCGTATAGTACACGTCGTGCATGAGCTGCTCGCCGAGCGACACATCGTAGTTCGGATGCTGGCTGTTGCCGCCGGCGCCGAAGCTCGGCTCCAGGAAGCTGTAGGCCGGCAGGGTTCCGGCGCGGGCTCTGGCCTGGAAGTCGCGGAAGTGGCCGAAGTGGCTCTCGTCCGCATGCTGGGTGTCGGTGTAGTCGAGGCGCGTCAACGGATTGCGATTATAGCCGTAGACGCCCCAGTCGACGTCGGCGTCGGACATCCGCCCATAGATGCTGGGACAGGTGAAGACCTTCACATGATTGTCGAGGTGGCCCTGGGAGGTCGCCGCGGCGGCAAAGGCGCGGTTGGGAATGGTCTGCGTCGGCGCCGACGAATACCAATGGTCGCAGACGGCAAAGCCGCGGGCCAGCGCCGACATGACCGGCAGCATTTCCGGGGTGTACATGCCCATGATTTCCGACGGATCGGTGTCGGGCAGCGAATCCTTGAAGTTCTTGGCCTGATCGGACGCGATCGCGGCCTTGAAGTTGACGACAAAGCCGTCGTTGGTCGGCGTCTGACCGGGCTCCGGATCGTCGGTCGAAAACAACTGGTAATTCGTGTTCTGGAAGCCCTCGCCCGGATCGGCACCCGGCATCAGATAGGGGTGCGGCGCGTTCCCGTCGATCTTGTAGACCTGCACCGCCCGTCCGACATCGTCCGGATTGGACTCGTTGCCGGTCAGGCCTTCGAACGGTTGACCGGTCGGCGAAACGTTGCCGCTGCCGGCATAGAGGAAGCCCAGCATCTGGTCGAACGACCTGTTCTCGAGCATCAGATGAACGACGTGCTTGATCGCCGAAAGCTGATTGGCCACGGTGTGCGCCTCCTTGATCGTTGGCCTGCGAGCGACGTCGCCGGCGCGCGTCCGCGACAGGCCGGTCACCAACGCGCCGGCGCAGAGCCGTTACGCCGATGTCCTCGTGTCCGATGACGATGGCTTGGCAAGCTTTTTAATCCCCGCCCAGCTCTACAACTATAGCGAGTTGAATGTTGAGCCGCAACGTTGACGGCGGCGTTCGGCGCGCCAATGCCGCCCGGCTTTGCGCCGGGCGGCTCGTCCGTGCAAACGATCCGAGAGGGACTTAAACCAGTGCCGGCTCGCGCTTTGACGCCGGCGCGACAACCGGATCGCGCAGATTCAGGATGCGTCGCGCGTTGTCGTAGAACAGCTTCTGCTTGTCCGCATCCGACAGCTTGATCTGGTCGATCAGCTTCAGGCACGGCGCCGGATCCCAGCACGGATAGTCGGTGCCGTACATGACGTGGTCGATGCCGTAATAGTCGATGGCGAATTCGATGCCGGCTGAGTGCGGCGACACCGTATCGGTGTACATGCGCTTCATGTAGTCGGTCACCGGCCGCGGCAGCTTCGCCGCCTTCGAGTTCTTGTCCATGCGGCCGGCCTGATACGGCAGCGAGCCGCCGGTATGCGACATCACGATCTTCAGTTTCGGATGCCGCTCCATCACGCCGGACAGGATCAGCCGCATCGCGGCGACCGAGACCTCGATGACGCGGCCGAGGCTCAAGTGCAGCGCGCCCTCATAGCCGTCGAGCATGTCCTGGAAGATAACGTCGGTCGGATGCAGGAACAGCGGCAGGCCGAGCTTTTCGACGTGGGCGTAGAACGGCTCAAGCCGTTCGGCGTCGATACGCGGATCTTCGCCGACGCTGCCCGGAAGGTTGACGCCCATCAGTCCCAAACGGTTGACGGCGTCGTCGATCACTTCGATCGCCGCGCCGGTGTCCTGCAGCGGCACCGCCGCGCTGGCCCACACCCGGCCGGGATATTTCTTCTGTGCGCCGGCCATCTCCTCGTTCCACATGAGCGCGAAGTCGCGGCCCTCGGCGAGTGGCATGTCGGAGAACGACACCGAGAACGGGCCGATCGAGCAGACCACGTCGACTTGGTGGCCGAGGCTGTCCATGTACTCGAACGACTTGTCGAGATCGAACCACTCGGCCCAGGAGTTGAGATGGCAGCCGCTGCCGGCGCGGCGGAAATAGCTGTAGCCGCCCTTCTCGTTGACGCTCGCCCGCGGATAGTCTTTGCGCTTGCACAGTCTGTCGAAAATCGACCGGGGCCACCAGTGGAAATGCGAGTCGATGATGTGCACGGGGCGCTCTCCTGCCGAACGGCTTGAAGATTCAACGATTCTAATGAGCATCGCGTTCCGGGTCAACGCGACGCCACACCCTGCCGCATGGCCTCGACCGGCAATTTCTGCGATGATTTTGCGTAAGCGACCCGTTATGCCGCGCAACACCTTGGGAGGACACGATGAGGCGACGCTTTGGTGCAACCCTGACATGCACGGCGATGTTGCTGCTCGCGACGCTGCTCGCACCGGCCCAGGCCGCCGAAAAATTGCGCGTCGCCAAGGTGGTGCCGTTCGCCTGGAGCTTTACCCCGCTCGACATCGGCATCCAGCAAGGCATTTTCTTGAAGCATGGCCTCGACATCGAGGCGTCGGCGTCGGCCGGCGATGCCAAGCTGCAGCAGCTTCTCGCCTCCAACTCGATCGATATCGGCATCGGCTCCGGTCCCGGCATGGCGTTCATCGCCAAGGGCGTGCCGGCCAAAGCGGTCGCCGCCATGTACGGCGCGCCGAACAACATGGCGGTGATGGTCGGCTATGACTCCGACATCAAGAGCATCGCCGATCTCAAGGGCAAGAAGCTCGGCTGCACCACGGTCGGCTCACTGACCGATTGGATCGGCGGCCGCATCAGCCGGAAGGAGGGCTGGGGCAACAACGGCATCACCATGGTGCCGATCGGCGGCATGCCGCCGGCGCGCGCCGCGATCAAGACCCATCAGATCGACGGCTATATCGGCGCGCTCGAAACCGGCTACGCGCTCGAGGAGGCCAAGGAGTGGCGCGTCATCACCAGCGCCACGCCGTTCGTCGATCACTTCATCACCCACGTGATCTTCGCCACCAACGACCAGATCGAAAAGCATCCGGACCAGGTGAAAGCCTTCCTCGCAGGCTGGTTCGACACCATCGCCTATATGAAGTCGCATAAGGCGGAATCGGTCGCGATCTCGGCCAAGGTCATCAACATCAGCGAGGCGGTGGCGGCGCGGGTCTATGACGAGCAGATCGGCGCGTTCTCGACCGACGGCGTGTTCGATTCGCAGGCGATCGAGGCGCTGAAGCAGTCCTACATCGAGATGGGACTATTGAAAGACGTGCCCGACGACAACGACATGTTCACCGCGCAATTCGTGCCGGTGAAGCTCAGCGAAAAATAGCGGCTCAGGTCCGGCCGCTGCCGGTGCGCGCGAGTTGCGCGAGGCCGCTGCGCAACGAACCGGGGTCGCGCTTGGCCTGAGCCGCATCGACCGGCTCGGCGCCTTGCAGCGCCTCGGCGCGCACCGGACGTGGCGGCGAGAACAGAAAACCCTGGCCGAAGCGGAGGTCGTAGTCGAGCAGATCGACCACGGCGTTCTCCGCCTCGATCCGGTCGGCGATCAGGTCGATGCCGAAGCGGCTGAGCAGGTTGGAGAGGTCGGCGGGGTGGATGTCGCTCGCCGCGGCGCCGATGCGGTTGAGCAGCAGCGCCGCCGGCGCCTTGATGAAGCGAAAGCCGCGTTCGTTCAATTCGCGCGGATCGAGGCGCAAATCCGTGACGTTGTCCATCGAGAAGCGGAAGCCGCGCTCGGCGATCGCGGCGAGGCTCTCGTGCTCGATCGGGCCCATGGCGCGCACCGCGCTTTGGCTGAACTCGAACACCAATGACGGGGCGATGGCGCGATTGGCCTCGATGAATTCCAGCAGCTTTGGAAATCCTGAATCGTTCAGCGTGGCCGAGGACACGTTGCAGAACAGGCCGATGTCGCGATTCTTCAGGAGCAGCCGCCGCACCACCTGCACGCAGCGCAGCACGGTCAGGTTATCGAGCTGCGGCATCAGGCTGCCGGCTTCGGCGAACCTGATGAAGTCGCCGGCGCCGACCAGGTCGCCGTTATCGGCTTTGAGTCGCGACAGCGCCTCGTAGTAGCGCACCTTGCGCTGCGGCAGCGTCACCACCGGCTGCAGGTGGAGATCGATCTTGCCGGCAGCGATGGCGTCCTTGATCGCGGCGACGATGCCGGCCAGGTCGAGGCCGCTGAAAGCGGCGACGGTGCTGAGCACCGGCGGCGCCGGTGGCTCGGGCGACGCGGTCGGCTCTGTCGGCGGTGCCGGCGCCACAGTGAAAGCGGGCGGCGGCGCAGCGGCCGCTACGGCCGCACGTGGCATTGCGGGTATCATGCGCTCGCGGCCCGAAAGACCCGACAATGCGGATTCGTGGGCCGCCACCGAGTCGGCGAGTTGTTTGACCAGGGTGGACAGTTCCTCGATCTCGGTGGCAAGCGGCTGCGCCGAGGCCATCGCCTTGTCGACCATGGCGTCGACCTTGGCTTCCATGGTGCCGAGCTGCCGGCCGTATTCGGCAAGTTGGCGCGCCAGGTCCGCCGTGCCGCGCGACAGGGTGGCGATCTGGTCGCTGACTTCGGCGCGGTCGCGGGCGCGGCCGGCAACCGCGTTGTAGACCGCAAGCGCGGTAAGC
>JASHQO010000461.1 GCA_030039105.1 Xanthobacteraceae bacterium | reverse complement strand
ACGTGGTGTGGAAGACCAAGGAACTGGTCCCCGGTGCGGCGTGGTCGCCGTATCTTCCCGGGTCGAAGGATCTGGTGGCCGACTGGGTGAAGCTCAAGTGCGGCAACTACAACAGCGTGACCAAGCAGTGCGGCGGGACGTAATCGCGTCGACGTCTTGACAACTGCAATGGCGGGAAGGCGCGCGACGCCTTCCCGCACCTTCGCCGGGGATATTGCAATGGGCTTCGGTCGCGGCTGTCTCGTCGCCTTGCTGTTGGCCTTTGCATCGATGCTCGGCCACACGGCGGCGCGCGCCGACGGCCTCGACGACGCGCTGGCGCATTTCACTGCCGACGACTTCGATGAAACCGGCACCGGGATTGCGGCGGTTGCCGCCAGCGGCAACTTGCGGGCGGAAGCCGTTCTGCGCGCCCTGCAAAACGGCCAACTGATGTACAGCGCCGAACGCAAGGCGGTTTACGTTCAGGACGACGCCGGCAAGCTGTTTGACGCCGCGACCGGACGGCCGGTTACCAGCGATCCGCCGGCGGACCTCGACGCCGTATCGATCAACAACCGGCTGCGCGGCGTCATCGATGCCGCACTCGGCGGCCTGACGCTGTTGTCGAAGAATCCGGCCAGGCGGCTGGAGGCGGCGGCAGCGGTTTTCAAATCGCGCGAGCTGAGCGCGCTGCCGACGCTCGAAAACGCCATCCGGCAAGAGCAGGACCCGAGCATCAAGCGGGCACTGACGCAGGCCCGCGCCGCGATCGTTCTGTCGAGCGCCGACGCCAGCGATGAGGACAAGCTCGCCGCCGTCGCGGTGATCCGAGAGCGCGGCGATCAAGATGCGCTCGGCCTGTTGCAAAGTCTTCCGGGCGGCACCTCCGAGCCAGTGGTGAAAGCCGCCGCCAGCGCCGCCGCCGCCGTCCAGAGCCGCCTCGCCATCTGGAACACGGTGCAAAACGCCTGGTACGGCATTTCGCTCGGCTCGGTGCTGCTGCTCGCGGCGATCGGTCTCGCCATCACCTTCGGCGTCATGGGCGTGATCAACATGGCCCACGGCGAAATGGTGATGATCGGTGCTTATGTCACTTTCGTCGTGCAGGAGGCCATCCGCACCAGCAATCCGGCGCTGTTCGACTATTCGCTTGCCATCGCCATTCCGCTCGCCTTCGTTGTCGCGGGCTTCGTCGGCATCCTGATCGAGCGCTGCATCATCCGCTTCCTCTACGGCCGGCCGCTGGAGACGCTGCTCGCGACCTGGGGGCTGTCGCTGATCCTGCAGCAGGCGGTGCGCACCATGTTCGGCCCGAACAACCGCGAGGTCGGCAACCCCTCGTTCATGAGCGGCGCCTTCGACCTTGGCGGCATCACCATCACCTATAACCGGCTGTGGATCGTCTGCTTCGCGCTCGCGGCGTTCGCCGCGCTGCTGGCGCTGCTGCGGTTCACGCGCTTCGGTCTCGAAATGCGCGCGGTGACCCAGAACCGCGCCATGGCGGCGTCCATGGGCATTCGCACCAGCACGATCGATGCGTTGACCTTCGGGCTTGGCTCCGGCATCGCCGGCATGGCCGGCGTGGCGCTGTCGCAGATCGATAACGTCAGCCCCAATCTCGGCCAGGGCTATATCATCGACAGCTTCATGGTCGTGGTGTTCGGCGGCGTCGGCAATTTGTGGGGCACGCTGGTCGGCTCATTCCTGCTCGGCATCGCCAACAAGTTCCTCGAGCCTGTGGCCGGCGCGGTGCTCGGCAAGATCGCCATCCTCGTGTTCATCATCCTGTTCATCCAGAAACGGCCGCGCGGCCTGTTCGCGCTCAAGGGTAGGGCGGTGGAAGCGTGAGCTCGCACCTTCTCGTCCGCTCGCTCGACCGCGGCGCCGCGATTTTCCTCGTCGTGGTCGCAGCCGCCGCGCTCCTGGTGCCGGTCTTCAATCTCGTGGTGCCGCCGACGGCGTCGCTACACCTGCCGACCTATGTGGTCGCTCTGTTCGGAAAATATGTCTGCTACGCGATCCTGGCGCTGTCGATCGACCTGATCTGGGGCTATTGCGGCATCCTCTCGCTCGGGCACGGCGCGTTTTTCGCGCTCGGCGGCTACGCCATGGGCATGTATCTGATGCGCCAGATCGGCACCCGCGGCGTCTATGCCAATCCGATCCTGCCCGACTTCATGGTGTTCCTGAACTGGAAGGAGCTGCCGGTCTACTGGTACGGCTTTCAGCATTTTCCCTATGCGGCGCTGATGGTCGTGCTGGCGCCAGGCGTGCTCGCCTTCGTGTTCGGCTGGTTCGCGTTTCGCAGCCGCGTCACCGGCGTTTACCTTTCCATCATCACGCAGGCGATGACCTACGCGCTGATGCTCGGCTTCTTCCGCAACAATTTCGGCTTCGGCGGCAATAACGGCCTGACCGATTTCAAGGACTTCCTCGGTTTCAATGTTCAGGCCGAGACTACGCGCAATGTCCTGTTCTCGCTGTCCTGCGTCGCGCTGATGCTCGGCTTCCTGGTGTGCCGCGGTATCGTTGCGTCCAAGCTCGGCAAGGTGCTGATCGCAATCCGCGACGCCGAGGCGCGCACCCGCTTCCTCGGCTATCGCGTCGAATCCTACAAGCTGTTCGTGTTTACGCTATCGGCCTGCATGGCCGGCATCGCTGGCGCGCTCTACGTGCCGCAGGTCGGCATCATCAATCCGAGCGAATTCGCGCCGGGCAATTCCATCGAGGCAGTGATCTGGGTCGCGGTCGGCGGCCGCGGCACGCTGACCGGCGCGGCGCTCGGCGCGGTGCTGGTCAATTACGCCAAGACCTATTTCACCTCGGGAGCCCTGGCGCCGTATTGGCTGTTCATGCTCGGCAGTCTGTTCATCGGCGTGACACTGTTCCTGCCGCGCGGCGTCGTCGGCACGCTGCACCATTGGACGGCGCTCCGCCGCGTCAAGCTATCCGCCGCCGCCGAAGATGGCGTCGCCGCGGCTCTGCCGGCCGAGTGAGGATCGCCATGGAGCCCTTTGAAGGCACGTTGCTGTATCTCGAAGGCGTCACGGTCTCATTCGACGGCTTCCGCGCGCTGAATAATCTGTCGTTCGCTATCAAGCCCGGCGAGATGCGCGCCATCATCGGCCCGAACGGCGCCGGCAAGACCACGATGATGGACGTGATCACGGGAAAAACCCGTCCCGACGCCGGCGCGGTCATCTTCAACGGCCGCTACAGCTTGTTGCGGCGCGACGAAACCGAGATCGCCGAAATGGGCATCGGCCGTAAATTCCAGAAGCCGACCGTCTTCGACAGCCACAGCGTGTTCGACAACCTGGCGCTGGCGGTGAAGGCCGACCGCCGCGCCCGCAAGACGCTATGGCGGCGGGAAACGCCCGCCGAGCACGGCCGCATCGACGAAATTCTGAAAACCATCCGGCTCACCGCCGTGCAGAATCGCCTCGCCGGCAGCCTGTCCCATGGCCAAAAGCAATGGCTCGAGATCGGCATGCTGTTGGCGCAGGATCCGAAGCTGCTGCTGGTCGACGAGCCGGTCGCCGGCATGACCGACGCGGAGACGGGGCAAACGGCAGAGCTCCTCAAGGAGATCAACCGCGAGCATACCATCGTGGTGGTCGAGCACGACATGACCTTCGTGCGCGACCTCGGCGTTCCGGTGATGTGCCTGCATGAAGGCTCGGTGCTGGCCGAGGGCACCATCGACCAGGTCTCGCAGAACGAGCGCGTGGTCGAAGTTTATCTGGGGCGGTGATCCATGCTCGACGTGCAAGCCATCGACCTGCACTACGGCGCCGCGCAGGCACTGCGTGCCGTCTCGCTGAAGGCCGAGCCCGGCAAGGTAACCTGCGTGCTGGGCAGGAATGGCGTCGGCAAGACCAGTCTGCTCGACGCGCTCGCCGGCCAGCAGCCGGTGAGCCGCGGCACCGTCACCTGGGAGGGCAGCGACATCACCGCCTTGCGGCCGCCGGACCGGGCGCGACTCGGCATTGCCTACGTGCCGCAGGGCCGCGAAATCTTTCCCCTGCTGACGGTCGAGGAAAATCTGCGCACCGGCTTTGCGCCGCTGCCGAGCAGCGAACGCACCGTGCCGGACGACGTGTTCGCGTTGTTCCCGATCCTCAAGACCATGCTGCGGCGCCGCGGCGGCGATCTGTCCGGCGGCCAACAGCAGCAGCTCGCCATCGGCCGCGCGCTGGTGATGCGGCCGCGGCTGCTCCTGCTCGACGAACCGACGGAAGGCATCCAGCCGTCGATCATCAAGGATATCGGCCGCGCCATTTCCTATCTGCGCTCGCTCGGCCGGATCGCCATCGTCCTGGTCGAGCAATATCTCGACTTTGCCCGCGAACTCGGCGACCATTTCGCGGTCATGGACCGCGGCGCCATCGTCTATTCCTGCGATCGCGACAATCTCGACGAAGGCGCGCTGCGGCGAGCCATGGCGATCTGACGCCCGACCCTTTGAGGGGGTGACTTGATGCCGGGGAGCGTGCAGTTAGACAGCGATATCTTCGCGGCCAACCGCGCAGTCGGCCGCCTCGCCTTCACCGCGGCGGCCGGGCCCGGGGGCAGCCGGCGCGGCCGCGTCCACGAGTCGGGAGCGCTGCGGGTGCGCTTTCCCAACGGCAATCTTCAGGCTGCGCTCGATGCCGTCATCGTCAATACCGCGGGTGGCATGACCGGCGGCGATCGCTTCGATATCGACGTCGATGTCGGTGCTGCGGCGCGCCTGACGGTGACCACGGCGGCTGCGGAAAAAATCTACCGCTCGCTCGGACCGGATACCGAAGTCGCCGTCAAGCTCGACGTCGCTGCCGGCGGCAGGCTGAAATGGCTGCCGCAGGAGACCATTTTATTCGATCAGGTACGGCTGCGGCGCTCGATCGACGTCACGCTCGCCCGCGGTGCCGAGCTGCTGCTCGCCGAAGCAACGGTGTTCGGCCGCTCGGCGATGGGCGAAACGGTGGTCGAAGGTCTGTTCTCCGACCGTCGGCGTGTTCGCGTCGCGGGTGCGTTGGTATTCGCCGAATGCAATCGTCTCGACGGCGAGATTGCGCGATGTTTGGCGCGTCGCGCAATCGCCAAAGGCGGTGTCGGCATGGCGAGCGTCATCAAGGTGCCGGGCAGCGAGGCAGACGCCGAAGCGGTACGCGCGATGCAAGAGAATTTTGCCGGCGAAGTTGGCGTGTCGGCCTGGAATGGGCTTACGGTGGCGCGCTTGGTGGCGCCCGGCGGCGCCGCGCTGCGTCGCGATCTCGCCGCCGTGTTGACGACGCTCAATACCGGGCCGCTACCGCGGCTGTGGCTCAACTGAAGGCCGACCATGAATCTGACCCCGCGCGAAAAGGACAAATTGCTGATCGCCATGGCGGCGATGGTGGCACGGCGGCGGCTCGAGCGTGGCGTCAAGCTCAATCACCCGGAAGCCGTGGCGCTGATCTCGGATTTCATCCTCGAAGGCGCGCGCGACGGCAAGAGCGTCGCCGAACTGATGGAAGCCGGCGCCCACGTCATCAGCCGCGCCCAGGTGATGGAGGGTATCCCCGAAATGATTCACGACATCCAGGTCGAGGCGACGTTCCCCGACGGCACCAAGCTTGTTACCGTGCACGATCCGATCCGACGAGGCGAAAAATGATTCCCGGCGAGTATTTCATCAAGGACGGCGACATCGAGCTCAACAAGGGTCGCAGGACCGTGACGCTTACGGTTGCCAATACCGGCGACCGTCCAATCCAGGTCGGCTCGCACTATCATTTCTTCGAGACCAACCCGGCGCTGACGTTCGACCGCAAGAAGGCGCGTGGCATGCGGCTCGACATCGCCACCGGGACGGCGGTGCGCTTCGAGCCGGGCCAGACCCGCGAGGTGACGCTGGTCGCGGTCGCCGGCGCGCGCGCCATCTATGGCTTCCGCCGGGACATCATGGGAAAGCTCTGAGCCATGCCGGCCAGAATCTCACGCAGCGTCTATGCCGACATGTTCGGCCCAACGACCGGCGATCGCGTCCGTCTCGCCGACACCGATCTCATCATCGAGGTCGAGAAGGATTTCACCGTCTATGGCGAGGAGGTGAAGTTCGGCGGCGGCAAGGTCATTCGCGACGGCATGGGCCAATCGCAGGCGACCAACAAGCAGGGCGCCGTCGACACCGTCATCACCAATGCGCTGATCCTCGACCATTGGGGCATCGTCAAGGCCGACGTCGGCCTCAAGGGTGACCGCATCGCCGCCATCGGCAAGGCCGGCAATCCGGACATCCAACCCGGCGTGACCATCGTGCTCGGTCCGGGCACCGAGGTGATTGCCGGCGAGGGCAAAATCCTCACCGCCGGCGGTTTCGACACCCACATCCATTTCATCTGCCCGCAGCAGGTCGAGGTGGCGCTGATGTCGGGCGTCACCTCCATGCTCGGCGGCGGCACCGGCCCGGCGCACGGCACCTTCGCCACCACCTGCACGCCGGGGCCGTTTCATCTCGGCCGCATGATCCAGGCCGCCGACGGTCTGCCGATGAATCTCGGCTTCGCCGGCAAGGGCAACGCGTCGCGTCCGGCGGCGCTCGAGGAAATGGTCAAGGCCGGCGCCTGTGCGCTCAAGCTGCACGAGGACTGGGGTACGACGCCGGCGGCGATCGATTGCGCGCTGTCGGTCGCCGACGATTACGACGTCCAGGTGATGATCCACACCGACACGCTCAACGAATCCGGTTTCGTCGAGGACACCATCAAGGCGTTCAAGGGCCGTACCATCCACGCCTTCCATACCGAAGGCGCCGGCGGCGGCCACGCGCCGGATATCATGAAGGTCGCCGGCCTGAACAGCGTGCTGCCGTCGTCGACCAATCCGACGCGGCCCTATACCAAGAACACCATCGACGAGCATCTCGACATGCTGATGGTGTGCCACCATCTCGACCCGTCGATCGCCGAGGACCTCGCTTTTGCCGAGAGTCGCATCCGCAAGGAGACCATCGCCGCCGAAGACATCCTGCACGACCTCGGCGCGCTGTCGATGATGTCATCGGATTCGCAAGCCATGGGCCGCATCGGCGAAGTGATCATCCGCACCTGGCAGACCGCCGACAAGATGAAGAAGCAGCGCGGCCGCCTGAAGGAGGAAAAGGGCGACAACGACAATGCGCGGGTCAAGCGCTACGTCGCCAAATACACCATTAACCCGGCCATCGCGCACGGCGTGTCGAAGCACATCGGCTCGATCGAAAAGGGCAAGCTCGCCGATCTGGTGCTGTGGTCGCCGGCTTTCTTCGGCGTCAAGCCGGACTGCATCATCAAGGGCGGCACTATCGTCGCCGCGCCGATGGGCGATCCCAACGCCTCGATCCCGACGCCGCAGCCGGTGCACTACCGGCCGATGTTCGGTGCCTTTGGTAAAGCGCTGACCGCGTCATCCCTGGTATTCACGTCGAAGGCCGCCGTGAAGGCGAAGCTGCGCGACAAGCTCGGCGTCGAAAAAGCCCTCGTTGCCGTCGACAACGTGCGCGACGGCATTTCAAAAAAGAGCATGATCCACAACAGCGCGACGCCTCACATCGAAATCGATGCCGAAACTTACGAAGTGCGCGCTGACGGCGAGCTTTTGACCTGCGCGCCGGCAGCGGTGCTGCCGATGGCGCAGCGCTACTTCTTGTTCTGAACGATCGGGTCGGCCCATGCGCGCGATTGCGGTTAAAGCGGCGATGACATGGTCGGGCGACGCGGCCGACAGCATCGTGCTCGATTTTGACGACCGCCATCGCCGCCGTATGGCGATGACGACGGCGCAGGGGCTTGCCTTTCTGCTCGACCTGCCGGCCGTGGTGTCGTTGCGCAGCGGCGACGCCCTGGTGCTGGAAGATGGGCGACTGGTCGAGGTGGTCGCCGCGCCGGAGCCGCTTTTGGAAATCCGCTGCGCCGACCCGCAGCATCTCGCCCGTGTCGCCTGGCACCTGGGCAACCGCCACGTGCCGGCGCAATTGCTCGGCAAATCGCTGCGCATCAGGCGCGATCACGTGCTTGCCGAGATGGCGACGCAACTCGGCGCCCGCGCCATCGAAATCGAGGCACCGTTCGACCCGGAAGGCGGCGCCTATACGGCACCGAGCGGCGACGACCATCATCACCACGCCCATCGCCATCACGCCCACGACGGACACCAACATGGCCGGTGAGGAGCGCATGGCGCGCGTGCCGGCTCGGCGCGCGTCGGCGCCGCAGGAGCGGCCATTGTCGCCGCAGGCGCAATACCGCCTGATGACATGGCTGTCGCCGGCCTATCCGGTCGGAGCGTTTTCCTATTCGGGCGGCATCGAGTGGGCGGTCGAGGTCGGAGACGTCGACGGCGTCGAGAGCATGCGGCATTGGCTCGAAGCGATGCTGAGCGATGGCGCCGGACTGAGCGACGGTATTTTCTTTTGTCACGCCCACCGCGCCGCGGCGCGCGGCGACGACGCGGCGCTTGCCGAAACCGCCGAGCTTGCCGCGGCCTTCGTGCCGACCCGCGAGCGCCATCTCGAGACGACGACGCTGGGGCGCGCCTTCCTCGACGTGACGCAAGCCGCGTGGCCGTGCCGCGCGTTGATCCGCTTGCAGGAGCTTTGGTCCAGGCCGGTCGCTTATCCGGTCGCGGTCGGCGTCGCCTGCGCCGGTCACGACATTCCGCTTGCTCCCGGGGCGCATGCATTCTTGGCGGCACTAGCCGCCAACTGGATTTCTGCGGGCGTCCGCCTGATTCCGCTCGGCCATACCGACGGCCAGCGCCTGTTGCACGCGCTCGAGCCTGAAGTGGCGCGAACGACACATCGTGTGCTCGACGCCAAGCTCGACGACCTCGGCAGCGCCACCTTCCGCGCCGATCTCGCCAGCGCCCGGCACGAGACGCAATATACGCGCCTGTTTCGCAGTTGACGCCCGGGAGCCAGACAATGCCCAGCCCCAACGGCCCGCTTCGCGTCGGCATCGGCGGCCCGGTCGGTTCCGGCAAGACGGCGCTGATGGATGCGCTGTGCAAATCCATGCGCGACAGCTACGACATCGCCGCCATCACCAACGACATCTACACCAAGTGGGATGCCGAGTTCCTGGTGCGCTCCGGTTCGCTCGACCCCGAACGGATCGCCGGCGTCGAGACCGGCGGCTGCCCGCATACCGCCATCCGCGAGGACGCCTCGATGAACCTCGCGGCCGTCGCCGACATGAGGCGAAAATTTCCGCGGCTCGATCTGGTGCTGATCGAATCCGGCGGCGACAATCTCGCCGCCACGTTCTCGCCCGAGCTTGCCGACCTGACGATCTACGTGATCGACGTAGCCGCCGGCGACAAGATTCCATCCAAGGGCGGTCCAGGCATCACCCGGTCCGATCTCCTGGTCATCAACAAGATCGATCTCGCGCCCCATGTCGGCGCGTCGCTCGCGAAAATGGAGACGGACGCGAAGCGGATGCGCGGGGCTCGGCCGTTCGTCATGACTAACCTGCGGCAAGGCGAGGGGCTTAAGACCATCGTTCGCTTTATCGAGATGCAGGGAGGTCTTGCCCGTTCATAGCCGCGAGCCCCTGCAAACCGGAGGAGCCGCGCTGGCCGGATCGGCACTTCGAATATCCTTCAGTCCGCCGAATAATGGATTAGAATGCCGGCAACGGGCGGTAACTCTTCGGGGATGGAACGGGATGGCGCAAGTTTTCGTTTGCAGAGAGTTCGAGATGAAGGACGGCGACGTCCGCATCGTCCGGCAGGACCGGACCGAGGTCGGCGTCTATCGGTATGCCGGCGCCTTCTACGCCTACCGCAATCACTGTCTGCACCAGGGCGGCCCGGCCTGCGAAGGCATCGTCCGCAACAAGGTCGTCGATCTGCTCGGACCGGACCGCGACTTTCTCGGCCAGACCTACGACGAGAATGAGCCGCACATCGTGTGTCCGTGGCACGGCTGGGAATACAAGCTGAAGACCGGCGAATGCGCGCCCGACCGCAGAATGCGGCTCAAGCGCTACGACGTGGTGCAGCGCGAGGGAGGCATTTATGTCGTCATCTGAGACGCTCGCCCCGCCGGCCGACGCCGTCGCCCAGGCGACCGCGGCGCTGGCCGCCGCGATCGGCGAGCCCGACCGCATCGCCGACGCCGATCTGCGTGCGCTGATCGCCAATGCGATGCGGCTCTATGCGGTCAAGGCGGAGGGCGGCATGCGCGCGCCGCTGCCGCCCGGTGGCGGCGGCGTCGCCATCGACGACGCCATGCTGCTCACCACCGACCTTTTGCATGCGCTGAACGTTCAGCTTTTCGAGCTCTCGATGTGGCAAGCGATGACCGGCAACAGCATCGCTCCACATCGGCGCGTCGACGCACCCCGCTAACCCCAAGGGAACCGCCATGAACCTGATGACGCCGATCGTTCGCGATCCCAACGAGGACAAGTTCGATACGCGACGCCTGCTCGCCCACGCTGCCGAGCAAGCCGAGGATCGCCACTACGAAGATTTCATGATCGTCGACGTCGACTCGCACCATTACGAGACCGGCTCCTACAAGGAAATTTTCCAGTACATCGAAGACCCGGTGATGCGCGATCAGTTCGTCTACACCAAAGGTCAGACGATGATGCTGCGTTCCACCGGCGGCTTTCAGGAAATGGCCGGACGCATCACCCGCTACGAGTATCGCAACGCCGTCGAGGCGCTGCCCGGCGCCCGGCACAAGGACATCGAGTTGACGCTCAAATGGATGGACTCCATGGGCGTCGACGTCGCCTGCGTGTTTCCGACGCCGATGCTCGGCCTCGGTCTCAATCCGATCGTCGAGGTCGAGGTGCAGTACGCGCGGGCCTACAATCGCTGGCTCACCGAGCACATTCTGGCGCAAGAGCCGCGCATCGTCTCGATGCTGTACCTGCCGATGAACGACCCGGTGGCCGCGCTGAAGATGGTCGAGGAATTTTCCGGCCGCAAGGGCGTGGTCGGCTTCCTGGTCACCACGGTGCGCTACAAGCCGCTCTACAACAACGTCTACATGAAGCTCTATGCTGCGCTCGAGGAGCGCGGCCTGCCGATCGCCTTCCATGCCGCGACCAATTGGGGCGACCAGAGCATGGCCATCACCAACAAGTTCATAGCGAGCCACGCGCTCGGCTTCACCTGGTTCAACATCGTGCACATGACCAATTGGGTAGTGAACGGAATTCCTGAGCGCTTCCCGGGGTTGAAGACGGTCTGGATCGAAAGCGGCCTTGCCTGGGTTCCGTTCCTGATGCAGCGGCTCGACAACGAGTACATGATGCGCTCTTCGGAGACGCCGTCGCTCAAGCGCAA
>JASHQO010000460.1 GCA_030039105.1 Xanthobacteraceae bacterium | reverse complement strand
TTTCATCGACGATGACGGCATCAACGACCGGCCGATCCGCATCGCCGTGAAGCTGACCATCGACGGCGGTCGCGCAATTGTCGATCTCACCGGGTCCGATCCGCAGGCCGAGGGCAACACCAACTCGACCATCGCCAATACCTTTGCTGCCGCCTACTACGTGATGATCGCGGTGGTCGATCCGCATATGCCGCCGAATTCCGGCTGCTACCGGCCGATCGAGATTTTGAGCAAACCCGGCACGGTCGTGGACCCGCTGCCGCCCGGTGCGGTGGCCGCCCGCACCAATTGCTCGCAGAAGATCGTCGAAGCATTGCTGCGGGCGCTGGCGCCGGCGGTGCCGCAGCGCGTGCCGGCCGGCGGCCATGCCCAGATCACGACCTGCGCATTTGGCGGCTTCGACCCTGACACCAAGCAGCGCTTCGTCTTCACCGATATCCAGGGCGGCGGCAACGGCGGGCGGCCCTATGCGGACGGCTCCGACGGACAGGATAGCCATCTGCCGCGGTTCATGAATACGCCGGTGGAAGCCGTCGAGCAGCGCTTCCCTATCCGCATCGAACGCTACGAGCTGGTGCCCGACTCGGGCGGCGCCGGCAAATTTCGCGGCAGCCTCGCCTTGCGCCGCGACATCCGCGTCCTCACCGGCCCGGTGAGCTTCGCGCGCTATGCCGACCGCCACACCATCGCGCCGCAAGGACTGTTCGGCGGCCACGCCGGCACGACGGGAAAATTCGAGCTCAACCCCGACGGCAACGATGCGCGGCCGTTGAAATCCAAGGCGCTCGATACGCTGCAGGACAACGACCTGGTGCGGCTGACGCTGCCCGGCGCCGGCGGCTACGGCGATCCGCAGGAGCGTAGCCTTGATGCGCTCGACCGCGACTTGATGGACGGCAAAGTCACGCCGGACGCCGTCGAGGCGCATTATGCCGTGGTGGTCGATCGCGCCGTGCCGTGCGTCGATCGTGCCGCGACGGCGCGCTTGCGCGCCCGCTGACGCTCCTTACGTCGCCGGCAATCGCCACGACGCGAAGCCGGCGCCAACGAGAGTGGCCGGGCTCGGGAAATAGTCGATCAGTTCGAAGCCGGTGCTGCCGGCGGCGGCATGCGCCACCACCCAGTCGCGGATCTCGTGGGCGCCATTGCCGGTGCGGTCGAGCTCCGTCGTCAAGAAGGTGTCGAGTTGCCGCTCTTGGCCGTTCTCGAAATGCTTGATGCAGGCGTGGTCGAATTTTTCGTCGATCCAACCCATGGTCGCTTCGCCGATGGAGTGGCTCAAGCCGCCGGTGGCGAGCACCGCGACCCGCAGCGGCTCGGGATAACTCTCGATCGCGCGCCGCAACAGGCGGCCCCAGGCGAAGCAGCGCTTGATGCTTGGCATCGGCGCTTCCAGATCATTGACCAGGATCGGCACCAGCGGCATTTCGGGATCGACCCCGGCCCGCCACAGCGGGATGCAGGTGCCGTGATCGAGGCGCAAGCGATGGGACAAAGCCGGCTCGAACTCGTTGTCGAGCGCGGTTTCGATGACGTGCCGGCCGAACGCCGCGTGGCCCTTGAGCGTCTCGTGCGGATAGACCTTTTTCATGAACGGTTCGGGCGGACCGTCGTGCTCGTCGCCGATGCCGATGCAGATCGCCGGCAGATTGTTGATGAAGAAATTGACCCAATGATCCGGCGACACCACGACGAGGACGTCGGGCCGGCAGGCGCGCAGCCGCCGTCCGATCTCGTCGAACGCGGCCGCCAATTTGTCGCGATGGTCGCGCGGCATGGTCTCCCAGTCGCGCGCGATGATCGGCCCGTGGCTCGCTGCAAAAACGCCGATCAGCTCAGCCATGGGCAACCTGCTCCTTCGCGCGTCCGCCGTCGATCGCGTGCAGCCGGGCGATGAATTCGGCCTCCGGCATGCCGCGGACCTGGAAGTAGAAGCGCAGCAGATAGGCGTTGACCAGTGGCGACAGCGTGCCGACGTCGTCATCGGCGAGCGCCTTGCGGACCTCGGGCTTGACCGGATAGCGGTCGATCACTGCCGCCATATCGGCGCAATAGGCCTTGGCCAGTTCCGGATCGTGCTGCAGGTCGAAGAACATCTTGCTGAGCCAATAGTCGGTCATGCCGCACCTCGCTCGCCATGGACGCTGCGTCCGGTGCGATTATTGCTCGCTAAAGCGGCGGGGTCGAGCCATGCACCCACAACAGATTGAACAGGCCGTGCGCGCACGTACAGGATGTATTTCGGCCTGAACACGTGCCGCGTTTCGGGCTGGCCGGTTGCAATGAATTGATTCCAAACGTGTTCGCAATCCGTGGACGTTCGGGTCGCCAGTCGGCCCGGACCGTGGTAGGGGGAGAGCGGGGGCTTGGGGTCGAGTTGGGGGAACTTTTCCGGTCATGAGTGAGGCGGAAAACGTGGGCGCGGACGGCGCATTGCGCATTGGGGTGATCGGCGTCGGTGTCATGGGCTCGAACCATGCACGGGTGCTGTCGGAATTGTCGGGGGTGGAGCTTGCCGGCGTGGTCGACCCCGACCGCAAGCAGCGCGAGCTGGTGGCCCGGCGCGTCGGTTGCCCGGCCTTCGTCGACTTCGAGGCCCTGATCGCGCGCGGCGTCGATGCCGTTACCATCGCGGCACCGACCCACTTGCATCGCGACATCGCCATTGCCTGCGCTTCGCGCGGCATTCACGTCCTGGTCGAGAAACCGATCGCTTCCACCATCGAGGAGGGCCGCGAGATCGTCGCGGCGGCGAGCCGCGCCGGCGTGACGTTGATGGCCGGCCATGTCGAGCGCTTCAATCCGGCGGTCGAGTCGATCAAGCGGGCGATCAAAGGCCAGCATATTCTGTCGATCGCCATCACCCGGGTCGGACCGTTCCCGCCGCGCATGTCCAACGTCGGCGTGGTGATCGATCTCGCCGTGCACGACATCGATCTCATTCGCTGGTTCACCGGTTCGGAGATCGTCGAAATCCAGCCGCAGACCTCGAGCGCGGTCGCCGAGCGCGAAGACATCGCGCTGTTGCAGTTCCGCACCGCCTCGGGCGTGCTCGCCCACATCAACACCAACTGGCTGACGCCGTTCAAGGCGCGCAACATCCACGTCGCCACCCGCGACAAATATCTGATCGCCGATCTGTTGACCCTGCAGGTCACCGAATGCTTCGGCTTTCAGCCGGACGGCAGCTATTCCATGCGGCATCTTTCGGTCGGCTACGCCGAGCCGCTGCGCGCCGAGCTCGTCGCCTTCATCGACGCGATCCGTACCGGCGAGAAGCCGGCCGTGACCGGCGATGAAGCCGTCGCCAGCCTTGAAATCGCGATCCGCTGCCTGACCGCGCGCACCGCGCAATCGAGCGCGCCGCGCAAGGGACCGCGGCGCGTGGTGGGCTAGCATGATCCCGAAAGGTGGATACAGGCTTTCGGACAAGGTCACGCTCGAACTAAAGCTCGCCGCGTGACGCAGACAATGAATCAGCACACGCGCCTCGCAGGCGGTCCGATCCCCTTCATCGACGTCGCCGCCCAGCGTCGACGGCTTGGCAGCAAGATCGACGATGCGGTCGCCCGCGTGCTGGCCCATTGCCAGTTCATCCAGGGGCCGGAAGTGCGCGCGCTCGAAGCCGATCTCGCGGCGTTCTGCGGCGCCAAGCACGTCATCGGCTGCTCCAGCGGCACCGACGCGCTGCTGCTGGTGCTGATGGCGTGGCAGATCGGGCCCGGCGATGCGGTGATCTGCCCTGCCTTCACCTTCTGTGCCACCGCTGAGGTGGTGGCGCTTCTCGGCGCGACGCCGGTCATGGCCGACGTTGCCGCCGATACCTTTAATCTCGATCCGGCAAGCTTTGAACGGGCGATCGCGACGGCGAAGCGGCTCGGCCTCAAGGCTAAAGCCGTCATCCCGGTCGATCTGTTCGGCCTGCCGGCGGACCACGACGCCATCGCCACGATCGCGCGCGCCAACGGCATCAAGGTGCTCGACGACGCGGCACAGGCTTTCGGCGCCACCTATCGCGGCCGCAAGCTCGGCGCGCTCGCGACCGCGACGGCAACCAGCTTCTTTCCGGCCAAGCCGCTTGGCTGCTATGGCGACGGCGGCGCCGTGCTCACCGACGACGACGCGCTCGCGGCGCGGATAAAAAGTCTCCGTGTCCATGGCGAGAACGCCGGCGATAAATACGACGCGCTTCATATCGGCATCACCGGCCGGCTCGATTCGATCCAGGCGGCGGTCCTGATCGAGAAGCTGAAAATCTTCCCCGGCGAGATCGCCACCCGGCAAAAGGTGGCGGCCCGCTATGCCGACGGCCTCGCCGACGTTGCCATCACGCCGCGGGTCGGCAACGAGTCGAGCTCGGTGTGGGCGCAATACACCATTCGGCTCGCGCCCGGCCGGCGCGACGCGCTCGGCGTCGCGCTCAAGGCGCAAGGCATTCCGACCGCGATCTAT
>JASHQO010000459.1 GCA_030039105.1 Xanthobacteraceae bacterium | reverse complement strand
CGTAGCTCAGCTGGATAGAGCACCAGACTACGAATCTGGGGGTCAGGAGTTCGAATCTCTTCGGGCGCGCCAGTTTTCGCCTTGTCGAGGTGGGGACTCTTAGGTCCAGATTTTGCCGCTCCAACGACTCTGTGGAGTCGGCATGCTTTTCATGATTGTTGAAAATTTCACGGGCGGCGATCCCAAGCCGATCCGTGAGCGTTTCATCCGCGATGGACGGAGATATCAGGCGCTGCAAGCGCAGGTCGACGCGTCGTCGTCCAGAACAGAAGGGCGAACACGGAAATCGTCGCGCCTAGTCCACAAACGCCGATCCAGCCGGCGGCCGCGTAAACCCATGTAGACGCGATCGCGCCGCTGGCGCTGCCGATCGAATAGAAGACCATATAGCCGGCGACGAGACGGCTACGCGCGTCAGGCCGAACCGCGAAGATCAGGCTTTGGTTGGTCACGTGGACGGCCTGGATCGCGAGGTCGAGCAAGACCACGCCGACGGCGAGAGCCCAGAGCGACCTTTGCAAGAGAGCAAGGGGTAGCCAGGCCGCCAGCATGAGTGCGAGCGAAATCCCTGTCGTCCATTGCGCAAGCCCGCGATCGGCGAGACGTCCTGCGCGCCCGGCGGCGAGCGCGCCAGCCAAACCCGCCAATCCGAACAGCCCGATGGCGGAGTGAGACAGGGAAAATGGCGGCGCGCTGAGAGGCAGCGCCAGTGGCGCCCAAAGAACGTTGAAGCCAGCGAAGATAAGCAACGCGAGGACGGCCCGGGCGGGCAGGATGGGCTCCTCACGCAATAGCATCGCCACAGAGCTGATAAGCTTCAAGTAGGACGGCGCCGCGGCGGCTTTGGGATGATGCGGCAGCATCCGGAGGAGAAGACCAGCCATCGCGAGCATGAGCGCCGCCGAGCAAAGGTAGACCGATCGCCAGCCGCCGATATCCGCCAGTACCCCGGCGACGAATCGGGCGAGCAGGATGCCGATCACGACGCCGCTCGTAACAGTGCCCACGATGCGCCCGCGTTCGGCGGGAGCAGCAAGGGATGCCGCGAAGGCGACCAGCACCTGTACGACGACGGCAAGCAGACCGACCATGATCATTGCCGTGAGGAGGATGAACGCTGTCGGCGCCAGCGCGACCGCGACGAGCGCCAGGGCGGATAGCGCTGCCTGAGTTACGATCAAACGACGGCGATCGAGCAGGTCGCCGAGCGGGACGATGAAGACGAGACCGAGGGCGTATCCGATCTGCGTGAGGGTCACGACCATGCCTATCGCCGCCGGCTCGATCGAGAAGTCGCGCGCCATTGCATCGAGCAGGGGAAGGGCGAAGTAGATGTTCGCGACGCTGAGGCCGCAGGCGACCGCAAACACCAGCACCAACCCTTTCGGCAAGTCCGCGGTCGGCTCATTGTTCGGTGGTGTGTGCTCGGTCGGATCGTCGCCGCGCAGAGTGCGCGCCGCCCTACGCGCAAGACGTGCTCGCGTCATCGCATCCTCCAGTGTGTTTTTGGGACCGGCGTTGGCTGATGCCTGCTTCGTTGTGGCCGACGGGCGAGCTACAGCGTCGCCGCGAAGCGGCGGATATGGGCCGCGATCACCTCGCCCTGGTCCTCAAGCGCGAAGTGGCCGGCGTCGAGCAGATTGAAATCGATTTGCTTCAAGTCGTTGCAATAGGGATGCGCGCTCGTGGCGGGGAAAATGATGTCGTTCTTTCCCCAGACGATGAGGGTCGGCGGCTGGTGCTTGCGAAAGTACGCATGCCACTCCGGGTAACGGTCCAGATTGGTGCGGTAGTCGTAAAGCAGATCGAGCATGATCTCCTTTGCGCCAGGGCGGCTCAGGAGGGCCTCCTGAATGAGCCAACTATCGGGACTCACACGGTCGACCTCCGCCACGCCGTGCGTGTAGTTCCAGGCGAGGGCTTCGCTCGACATGGCCGCGTCGCGGATGGTCTGAAAATTCGCCGGTGAAGGGTCCTTCCAGAGTGCGCGCGCCGGCGTCCAGAAGCTGTCGGGCAATCCCTCTTCGTAGGCGTTCGCGTTCTGTACGACGAGGAACGAAATCTTCTCCGGTCGCCGGGTCGCGAGACGAAATCCGACCGGCCCGCCGAAGTCCTGCATGTAGAGGGCGTATTTTGTGAGACCGATCTGATCGGCGAACTTCTCGATGACGTCCGCCAAGTGATCGAAAGTGTAGGCGAATGTATCGCGGGACGGTGCGTCGCTGTAGCCGAAGCCAGGGTAGTCGGGCGCGACGAGGTGGAACCGATCGCTGAGCCGCTGGATCAGCTCCCGGAACATGAACGATGACGCGGGAAAGCCGTGGAGCAGGAGGAGAGTCGGATTCTTCGGGTCGCCGGCTTCCCGATAGAAGATCTTCTGCCCGTCAATATCCGTCGACCGATAGTGCGTCATCTAAGCCTCCTTAGAGGGCGCGTGCCGCCAGCGCGCGCCGGCTGTGGTTTCAGATTGCAACCTCGGTAGCTATAGCCGTTGTGGTTTTGATCTGCAACCGCTATGTTGGGATCACGAAGGCCGGTGCTGTCGCACCCCGGCTAGGCCGCAACGGTTCGGGAAGGCGTCGTGTCGTGGGAAAGAGGACGAGTCACAAGGGAGCCGCGTGTCCGGTGGCGCGGCCGCTGGACGCGATCGGCGACTGGTGGTCGCTGCTGATCATTCGCGATGCGTTCGACGGCTTGCGGCGGTTCGGAGAATTCCAAAAGAACCTGGGGCTCGCCAAGAACATTCTGTCCGCTCGACTGCACAATCTGGTCGAGCACGGGATCATGGATCTCGTCCCTGCATCCGATGGCGGCCCGTATCAGGAATATGTGCTGACGGAGAAGGGCCGCGGCCTCTTCCCCGTTCTTGTGGCGCTTAGGCAGTGGGGAGAGACGTACTTCTTTTCTCCAGACGAGACCCACGTGGTCCTCGTCGACAAGAAGTCCAGCCGCCCAGTGCGCCGGCTGGAATTGCGGGCGCAGGACGGCCGGCGTTTGGAGTGGGACGACACGGTCGTGAAGCAGGCGACACCGACTAATCAGGCGCGGGAAAAACCGAGCGGCAAGCATGCAGGAAATCGAGTTGATCGCCGAAGCGGATAAGCGCGCGCGGGACTATCTGTCAGGTATCGAGGCGCGCCCGCCGTTTCCCGATCACGCGGCGCGCGACGGCCTGGCTGTTTTCGCTGAGGCGCTCGCTGTCGCCCTTGAGTTCGTCGGGCAGCGCGGGATTGTCCGTCAGATGCTTGCGTGCGGCAGCGTCGTGCATCCTACACGAAAATACACCAGAATGCACCGTCAGGTATCTGTCCTGACCGAGTTTTGCTAGGAAAATCCCTGCGGGGCGGCTCCGCCCTTGGGATCTATGATTTCAAGCGTTACAAGCCATCGAATTTATAGGGATATAGCGTAAACATAGTGCTCATCTTCACCTGAGGCGGCGCGCCAGTGCTCAATGTGGGTCGATTTCCCGCGCGCCGGGAGGCACTGTTTCGTCTTCGGGCGCAAAATCGCGAAATGCACAATGAGTTTCCTTGCGATATAGTTTGCCCGCGCATAATGCTTGATCGCCATGGACCAAGACATCCGTTTCTGCACGGCCGATGATGGGGTTAAGCTCGCCTACGCCGTCAGCGGCGACGGACCGCCGCTGGTGATGTCGGCGACGTGGCTCACGCATTTGGATTACCAATGGCGCAGCCTGGCGTGGCGTCCTTGGCTCGATGCCTTTTCCGGCGGGCATAAGCTGCTGCGTTATGACGCCCGCGGTTGCGGCCTGTCCGATCGCGACACGCGCGATTTTTCTTTCGACAATTGGGTCAGCGATTTCAAACGCGTCGTCGACGCTGCGGGGCTTGGCCGGTTCGACCTTTTGGCCACGTGCTGGGGCGGTCCAATCGCAATCGCCTACGCCGCGCGACATCCTGAGCGGGTCAATCGACTCATCCTCTACGGCACCTATGCGCTCGGTCGTCTGCGTTGGACCGACCGAGCGAAGGAAATCGAAAAAGCCCGCGTGCTTTTGGACCTCACGCGACTTGGCTGGGGCAACGATAATCACGCCTTTCAGCAAGTGTGGGCGACGGCATTTCAGCCCGGCGGCACGCTCGACCACTTGCACTCCTGGTGCGACCAGCAGCGCGCGGCGACTTCTGCGGAAACTGCCGTGCGTCTGTTGCAGATCGGCTGGAACGCGGATGTGCGGGAGGCTGCGCGCAAGGTCAAATGCCCGGTCTTGATACTGCATCCCGAACGCGACGCCGTGGTGCCGATCGACCAAGGCCGCGAGTTGGCGGGCCTGATACCGAATAGCCGCTTCGTTCAGATCGACACCGAGAACCATATGCCGCTCGCCGACGAGCCGGCTTGGCCGCTGATCGTTAGTGAGATCGAGGCGTTCCTCAAGGAGCCCCCGCAGAAGGACGCAAGGGATGCCGTGCTGCCGTTGAACGAACTTACGCCGCGCGAGCGGGCGGTCCTCGAAGCCGTCGCCGGCGGTCTCGACAACGCGGAGATCGCCGCCTCGCTCGGGCTCTCAGAGAAGACCGTCCGCAATCACATGACGCGGATCTTCGACAAGATCGGTGTTGCCCACCGTTACCAGGCTATCGTGCTCGCCCGCGACGCCGGACTGGGCGTAAATAATCGGGCTATGAGCTGAGTGAGCCGGGACATCGGTTCTGTACTGCCGGAAGTAACGTTGTTGCGCTATTCTTCGCGAACGTTAACGAGCTCTGCGACCATGAATCAGGACATCCGCTTTTGCACGGCGCCGGATCGTGTGAAGCTCGCCTACGCCGTCAGCGGCGAGGGGCCGCCACTGGTCATGGCGGCGACTTGGCTCTCTCACCTTGAGCATCAGTGGCGCAGCGCATCGTGGCAGCCGTGGCTCCAGGCCTTTTCGCGCCAACACAATCTTCTACGCTATGACGCCCGCGGTTGCGGTCTTTCCGACCGGAATGCGAACGACCTTTCATTCGAGGCGTGGGTTCGAGATCTGGAATGTGTCATCGAAGCAGCGTCGTTTCGGAGATTTGATCTTATCGCCAAGTGCTGGGGCGGACCGATCGCAATTGCGTATGCGGCCCGGCATCCTAATCGCGTCAATCGTCTCATTCTTTACGGCACCAATGCGCTAGGCCGATTGCGTTGGACCGATCGGCCGCATGAGGCCGAAAGAGCGCGGGTGCTGCTCGATCTCATGCGCCTCGGCTGGGGAGAGGAGAATCATGCTTTCATGCAGGTCTGGGCTTCATATTTCCAACCGAGCAGCACGCTCGATGACTTACGTTCTTGGTCCGATCAGCAGTGCGCAGCGACCTCCGCCGAAACGGCCATCCGCCTAATGCGGAACGGTTGGAACGTGGACGTCAGCGCGGCGGCACGCGAGATCAAATGTCCCGCTCTGATCCTCCATGCCGAACACGATGTGGTCGTGCCGATTGATCAAGCCCGATTGCTTGCAAGCCTGATCCCCAATAGCCGCTTCGTTTCACTCGATAGCGAAAATCATATGCCGCTCGCTGACGAGCCGGCCTGGCCGCGCTTGGTGGATGAAGTGAGGAGGTTTCTTGCCGAACCGAGTCATGGTGCCGCCGTGCACAACGAATTGCCGCTCGCTGACCTTACGCCGCGCGAGCGGGCGGTCCTCGAAGCCGTCGCCGGCGGCCTCGACAACGCTGAGATCGCGACCTCGCTCGGGCTTTCAAAGAAGACCGTCCGCAATCACATGACGCGGATCTTCGACAAGATCGGCGTTGCCCACCGCTACCAGGCTATCGTGCTCGCCCGCGACGCCGGACTGGGCGTAAACAATCGAGTTGGCGGCACACACTGAGCCGGGACATTGGTCCCTGTTCATATGGTCAATTTCTTGATTCAGCCGGGGCATTGGCCTCAAGACAACCATCTCCGTTCGTAGCCTGTTACGCAGGTCATGCGAATGGCATGACCGAACGGGAGAAAGCGCTATGCCGAAATTTGTAATAGAGCGGGAAATTGCCGGAGCCGGCAAGCTGCCGAAGCAGGAGTTGCAGGCCATCTCGCAGAAGTCATGCGGCGTCCTGCAAAGCATGGGTCCCAAAATCCAGTGGGTGCAGAGCTACGTCACCGACAACAAAGTGTATTGCATCTACGTTGCGCCGGACGAAGAGACCGTGCGGACGCACGCCCAGAGGGGTGGATTCCCCGCGAACTCAATTGCGCGGGTGCGCTCGGTGATCGATCCAACCACCGCTGAAGCGGTCGCGTAACCAGCCACGCCACGGGTCGCGGCTTGGCTCGCCAATGAGTTCGGGCCGCCCCGCCCGTGCCAATTTTCGCGGATGGTTGCCGAATTGCCACAGATTTCTCCGGCCATAAAAAGCTATAAACGAACGGTTGCAAACCAGCGGATGAGGCGATCCTGCGGCATAGAGGAATAGCGGGGACGGTTCGTTTGTGGCCCGTTTCGTCAATTCCGCGCGGGGCCAACGGCAAGGTGCAGCGCGGGCAATTGAAGTCGCTGCTCCTCGGCTCGAACGACAAGACACTCAGATCGTGAGCTTGCACCTATCGCCGACTTGACGTGGCGACCACAAATTCCGTGATTTGCCCGAGCGGGCGCGCCCGGTTGGTAATCTATTTTGCATCGGCCAGGCGCGCCGTATCGCCTCATCGCTCGCAAATCCGGCCGAGATTGCCAAAACACCTTCAAGTGATTTCAAAAGCTTGACGCAGACTGCGAATCCGGAGGGCAGGAGCTCGAATCTCTTCGGGCGCGCCATCTCATCCCGCAAGCAACCATTGTGCGCGGCGCGAGCTGTTTGCGACCGTCAGCTACACGGCGATTCCAGGTCGCCTGGTACGGCAGGAACACCTCGCCGTGGCAGGCGTTCTCCTCCTGTATCGCCGTCTGCCGTGGGACGCATCGATGACCGATCCGCATGAGTTCTTGAAAAGTTGGGTCCGCGACAGGGTGCAGGAGACGCCCTATCGCAATAAGGCCGAAGCCAGGCGGCTGACTTACGAATGCCGGAAAGCCGCAGACCGCGCCGGCGCCAACTGGTTTGCCGTCATCAAGGCGGCCGGCGGCGACGTGGAAGGCTATGTCATGACCAGGTTGAATCGTGCCGCCGATCACGAAGCCGGGCGCGGTTAGCCCGCCAACGCATGTTTTCCGGCGCCTTTCGACATCCTGATTAGCTCAGGTCCTCGCATCCGCTCGCCGTCCTCGAGAAAGCTCGTCGAGAGGCTTCGTCGTTTTTCAGCAAGGCAAGCCGCGCTTCGGGCTCTTCGAATCATGGAGCGGGCTTCGCGCCTGCGCGGTATGGGCGTGTCCGCGTCCGCCAAGGTGCCGTCTGGAGGTCGCTGCGGCGCCGCGGTAGGCTCGGCGCTGTAGGACCAGGTCGGAGAGACCCATGACCAGCGCCGATTCGGGGTCGCAGGCGCCGCGATCCGCCGCGCCCCATGTTTCTCGGCGCAGAAGCCTCTACCTGAAAGAGCTGCCGTTCAGCGCGGTGCTGATCCTGACCACGCTCGGCGTCGCCTATACCAGCGTGTCGCGCACGCCGATCGTGCGCTACTGGGAGCTCTTGGCGCCGTTGATCGCGCTGGTCTGCATCGGCTCCGGCTGGGAGATCGCGCGCGACAAAGGCGAGCGGCTGAAATTGATCTGGACCCAGGTGCTGCACTGGCTGGCGTTCCTGGTGGTGATGAATTTGCTGCTGCTGCCGAGCGTGCAGAAGACGTTCACCGCCAACGCCACCGGGCTTGCCGTGTTCGGCCTGCTGGCGCTCGGCACCTTCACCGCCGGCCTGCAGGTGATGTCGTGGCAGGTGTGCTGCCTCGGCGTCGCCATGGCGCTTGCCGTTCCGGCCATCGCCTGGGTCGAGAATTCGGCGCTGATCGTCGTCGTCGTCGTCGCCGTGGCGCTGGCGATCGCCGCGGTGGTGTGGTGGCACTGGCGCGGCAAGTTGCGCGCCGATTCCTGATATTCGAGAGCCGACGCCATGTATCTGCCCGACCTGTTTCGCGTCGACGACCTGCCGCGGCTTTTCGCGCTGATGCGGGCGCACCCGTTTGCAACGCTGGTCTCGGCGGGACCGGCCGGCCTCATCGCCACCCATTTGCCGACCGTGCTCAAGGACGACGGGCCTCATGGCACCATCGAATGCCACGTCGCCCGCGCCAACCCGCACTGGAAGCAGCTCGGCGGCGAGACGCTGATGATCTTTCAAGGCGCCGAAGGCTATATCACGCCGAATTGGTACGCATCGAAGGCCGAGCACGGCAAGGTCGTTCCGACCTGGAACTACGCCGTCGTGCATGCCTACGGCCGCGCCGCGGCAATGGACGACGTCGGCTGGCTGCGCCGCCACGTCGGCGAGCTCACGACGCAGCAGGAAGCCGGCGAAGCAAAACCATGGGCGGTCACCGACGCGCCGGAAAGCTTCATCGCCGGCATGGCGCGCGCCATCGTCGGCATCCGCCTGCCGATCGCGCGGCTCGAAGGCAAATGGAAGATGAGCCAGAACCGCGAGATGAAGGACCGCGAAGGCGTGGTCGCCGGCCTGAGCCGGCGCGGCGCCGGCGACGATCGCGAGATCGCGGCGATCGTCGAGCGCGAAATGCCGCCGCGGCGTTGAGCTCGTCGATGCGCTACCCTATCTCACAGCTTTGAAACGCGAGGACACCCCATGAAATTCGGCCTGGGCCAGCCGGTGCGGCGGCATGAGGATTTTCGCCTGATCCGGGGGCAGGGGCGCTACACCGACGACATCGTGCTGCCGCGCATGAGCTTCGCCTATGTGCTGCGCTCGCCGGTCGCGCATGCGCGGATCGCGCGCATCGACACGGGCGCGGCGCGCACAATGCCCGGCGTGCTGTTCGTCGGCACCGGCGACGATATCCGCGCCGACGGTCTCGGCGACGTGCCGTGCACGATCCCGCTTGTCAGCCGCGACGGCAAGCCGCGCCACGATACGCCGCGGCCGGCGCTGGCCCAGGGCAAGGTGCGCCATGTCGGCCAGCCGGTGGCGCTGGTGGTCGCCGAGACTTATGCGCAGGCGCGCGATGCCGCCGAAGCGATCGCGGTCGACTACGACGCGCTGCCGGCGGTGACCGACGCCAAGGCCGCGGCGGCGCCGGGCGCGCCGCGGCTGTTCGACCATATTCCCGGCAACGTCGTGTTCGATTGGGACAACGACGCCGGCAATGCGCAGGCGACCGACGCGGCCTTCGCCACGGCCGCGCGCATCGTGGCGCTGGAGCTCGTCAACAACCGCGTCGTCGTCAATTCGATGGAGCCGCGCAATGCCATCGGCGACTACGACGCGGCGTCGGGCCGCGCCACGCTCACCACTGCGACCCAGGGCCCGCACTTCGTGCGCGATCCGCTGGCCGAGATCGTGCTGAAAATGCCGAAGGACAAGCTGCGCCTGGTCACGCCCAATGTCGGCGGCGGCTTCGGCATGAAGGCCTTCGTCTATCCCGAGCATGCGCTCGTGGTCTGGGCGGCGCGCAAGATCTTGCGGCCGGTGAAGTGGCAGGAGGACCGCTCCGAAGGCTTTGTCTCCGACAACCAGGGCCGCGACCACGTCACGCGCGGCGAATTGGCGCTCGACGCCAAGGGCCGCTTCCTCGGCCTGCGCGTCTCCATCCTGGCCAATATCGGCGCCTACCTGTCGCCGTTCGGCTGCTTCGTGCCGACGCGCTCGACCGACCTGGTCTCGGGCCTTTATGCGATCGGCGCCATCCACATCAACGTCAAGGGCGTCTGCACCAACACGGTGCCGGTGTGCGCCTATCGCGGCGCCGGCCGCCCCGAGGCCGGCTTCCTGATCGAGCGCCTGGTCGACGCCGCGGCGCGCGAGACGGGTAAAAGCCCCGACGCCATTCGCCGCATCAATTTCGTGCCGCCGTCGGCGATGCCGTACACGTCGGCGACCAAGCTGCTGCTCGATTCCGGCGAGTTCGAGAAAGTGATGGACCTGTGCATGGCCGCCGCCGAATGGTCGTCGTTCGGCAAGCGGCGACGCTCGAGCGAAAAAGCCGGCAAGCTGCGCGGCATCGGCATGGCGACCTATACCGAGCGTTGCGGCGGCGGCTTTCCCGAGACCGCGTCGATCGAGTTCAAGGACGACGACCGGGTCGAACTGGTGATGGGCAACCAGGAATACGGCACCGGGCTCGTCACCGCCTACAAGCAGATCGTCTCCGACCAGCTCGGCATCGACGCCGACCGCATCGACGTCATCATGGGCGACACCGACCGCACGCCGTCGGGGCTGACCGGCGGCTCGCGGGCGCTGGCGGTGGCCGGCTCGGCGCTGCACGAGGCCGGCAACACCATCATCGCCAAGGGCAGGGAGCTCGCCGGCCACCTGCTCGAAGTATCGGCCCAGGATATTGCGTTCGCCGACGGCGTGTTCAGCGTGCCGGGCACCGATCTGCGCCTCGACGTGTTCGCGCTGGCCAAGGCGGCGCGCGATCCGAACAAGCTGCCCGCCGGCATGGCGCCCGGCCTCGACACGACCCACGTGCGCGTGCCGCCGGCGCAGACGTTTCCCAACGGCTGCCACATCGTCGAGGTCGAGATCGATCCCGACAGCGGTGCCGTCGCCATCGACCGCTACACCGTGGTCGACGATTTCGGCCGCACCATCAATCCGCTGCTGCTGGAAGGCCAGGTCCACGGCGGCATCGTCCAGGGCATCGGCCAGGCGCTGCTCGAGCATGCGGTCTATGACGACGATTCCGGCCAATTGCTTGCCGGCTCGTTCATGGACTACGCCATGCCGCGCGCCGGCGACATTCCGTCCTTTGCGTTCTCGACCCACAACGTGCCGACCACGGCCAATCCGCTCGGCGTCAAAGGCGCTGGCGAAGCTGGCGCCGTCGGCGCGCCGCCCGCCGTCATCAACGCCATCGTCGACGCGCTCAACCGCCGCTCCGGAGTCCGCCACATCGACATGCCGGCGACGCCGCGGCGGGTGTGGGAGGCGTTGCGGGGATGAAGCAGCCGTCGGATGGACGGCTGGCGGTGCCGCCTGCCGTGGCCGCCCATTTTTGCTTACGTCCGCAAAGTGCGCCGCGCCGCCGGCGCGTCATCCCGCAATGTCGAGCTTCGATCCGAGCCAGGTAATGGCAATGCCGCCGATCAGAAGTGCGACACACCAGTAGACCACCCTGCCATGGGCGCTTTTGGCCAGGCCAATGCCTAAGGCGCTCAGGAGCGCCAATGTGAGTGCGATGCCGGCCCATGGCGGCTGCGGAATCAAGTGGCAGAGCAGGAGCGGCACCATCGCGCCGATAAGACCACAAAATGCCGCCACGGATGCACCCACTGAGGCATCCAATACCGCACGCCTTCCAAGTGTCGTTTCGGCAAGCTTGCCGTGCGCCAACAAGTTGAGCTCTTTTTCCGCGCGCACGATTTCCGCGCGCAACTCCGCATAATGGGCGACGAAAAACACAAATAGGCTTGTGACCGCCGTCGCAACGCCGACGCGCCAGGCCAAATTGAAATCCGCGCCCGCACCGGGGTTAAGGAGGCGGCCCGAGGCCAGAATAAGGGCATTTAAGATGCCGTCCACGGCCCCCGCGGTGATGTCGAGCCGCGCCTTTTCCAGCCATTTTTGCACGTTCATCGCACCCGGGCGGTATTTTCCAACATGCGGCTCCCTGTGACCAATTGATCGACGCCATGCACGACGGCGCCGGTCTTTTCGATTGCTCGAATGACCTCGTCATAATCTATACCGTCGCCCTCAATTGTGATGTTGGTGCCGACGGTTTCGATATCGATTTCCATAACCGTGATGTTGCAGGCATCGACGCCCTGGCAGCGTTCGATGGCTGCCCCGATCTCCAGCAATGAGGGCGCCCGCACGGCTTTATCTACGTCGAGCACGAGACGACGCACATTGGGAATTCTCTTTTTTTCAATCATGTCTTGGACCTTTCCTGGTGCTTATCCGAATCTGTGGAGGACGTGCAAAAAGCGCGAAATGCCGTGGTCGCCTCGAACGCGGCCGCGGCCGCCGCTCCAGCCGTGCATGGAACTGCCGAGCTTTGGCATTCACCCGAAGCGCGGGAGCCCGTTACCTGAACCAAAAATCCAGGCTTTGCTCCCAAGCGCTCAACCGCCCAAAGCTCGTTCCGTTCCGATGCCATGGCTCTATGCGATCTGGACATTGTGAACCCGCTCGCGGTGCGAGAGACCGAGACTAAAGCATGATCCTAAACTCAGCTTCGATGCAACTTGATTGAGCCGGCTGACCGCTCGTTTGATGATACTCCGTTTGCGCGCCGCGGGCCCCGTGACGCGTCCCACAATGCGCGCGTCCCACAGTGCACGCGTCCCACAGTGCACGCATCCCACAGTGCAATTGCCGCTCCGTGAGGGATTGTCTGCGAGGGCGATGCAGATCCTTACCACGTGCGCCCGCCGGCGTCGCGCGCCTGTACCTTTGGTTGTGACAACGGCGACGCCCGGGCCGTGCATTGAGCGGCCGGAATTTGGGGTATAACTGCCGCTCCAGGATCGGGCCTAAGCGGCGCGTGCCGCGTCATTGCGCGCGTTCGAGGGGAGTTCATCATGGCATTCAAGCTCAAGCGCAGGTCGTTCTTGCAACTGGCGGCGGCGGCCGCAGCCGGCGTGTCCGCGCCGCTCGGCCGCGCCGTCGCTGCGGGCAACGATGCGGCAACCGTCGGCTGGCCGAACGACGTGCCGACCTGGGACCCCAATCAACGCTTCACGCCGGACGCGCAGCCGATCTTCAAGGCGGTGTTCGACCAGCCGCTCGACCAGGATCCGTCGCTCAAGCTCATCCCCAGCCTGATCAAGGCCTGGAATCTCGAGCCGGACGGCACGAGCATGGCGGTCGAGCTGCGCGACGACGTCACCTTCCACAACGGCGACACGATGACGACCGAGGATTTCCGCTACACCTTCCTCGAGCGCATCAAGGCCGGGCTGAAGCTCGATACCGCCAATTCCTGGAAGAAGGTCGACGATATCGTCATCGAATCGCCGACCAAGGCGACGATGAAGTTCAACGCGCCGGCGCCGACCGCGCCGCAATGGATGGCGTTCCTCGGCAGCTACATGGTGCCGAAGAAATATATCGAGGGGCAGGGGCTCGATAACTTCGTCAAGAATCCGGTCGGCACCGGGCCGTACAGGCTCGCCGAGTACGAATTGAACTCGCGCATCGTGCTCGAGCGCAACGACAAATATTGGGGGCCGAAGGCCAAGATCGGCCGCGTCACCATCGAGATCATCAAGGACCCCTCCGCCCGCGTCGCCGCGATCCAGTCCGGCCAGACCGATTTCACCGTCAACGTGCCGGTGCGCGAGGCGCAGCGCTTCGAGAGGGAGCCGGGGCTCGCGGCCGAGCTCGATCCGATCACCCGCGTGATCCTGATCCAGATGCGCGCCGACCTGGCTTTCGCCGACAAGAACGTGCGCCTTGCCGCCCATCACGCCATCGACAAGGCGGCGCTGTCGAAGGCGTTCTATGGCGGCGCCGCGGTGCCGCTCTCGGTGCTGGCGACGCCGGGCTCGCCCGGCTACCTGCCCGATTTCTCGTTCAAATACGATCCGGCGCTGGCCAAGGAGCTGCTGGCGAAATCGAATTTCTCGACCGCGAATCCGGTGAAGATCGGCTTTGCCACCACTAACGGCCAGTTCCCGAGCGACTACGACATTGCCCGCGCCATCGTGCAGATGTGGAAGCAGGTCGGCATCGAGGCCGACCTGCAGGTCATCGAATACGCCAAGTATTTCGAATTGAACCGCGGCAACAAATTGCCGGAGACGACGCTGTATAGCTGGGACAATGCCACCGGCGATCCGGAAATTTTCTCCGGCTATCAGCTCAATCCGAAAATGCCGTTCTCGCCGTGGAAGGACGAGGACATCGGCAACCGGGTGCTGGCGCTGTTCGGCACCGCCGATTACGACAAGCGCATCGCCGGCTACAAGGAGCTCGAGCGCTACGCCGTCGAGAACGGCGCCACCGTGCCGCTTCTGCAAAGCGTCATTACGGTGGTGCGCAAGAAGAATCTGGCCTTCACCAAATACGCCAACGGCTGGGTGCTGCCGCAGACGCTGCGGTGGAGCTGACGCGTTTCATGCGCATTGTCATGCCCCGCGAACGCGGGGCATCCGGTAATCGCATGGGCTGCGGAGGAATTCGGACGACCGCGCTTGCCGGATCGCCCACCCTCGCGGGTGATGACGTGCCGTGTCGGTGATGACGCCCCGATGATCGCTCTCCTCCTCACACTGATCGTGCGCCGCCTTCTGTCGGCGGTCCCGATATTGCTGATCGTCTCGGCGCTGCTGTTCTGCGTGCTGCGCATTCTGCCGGTCGATCCCGCCGCCATGTCGCTGCCGCCGAATGCGACCATCGAGGAGATCGAAGCGCAGCGCCGCGCCATGGGCCTCGACCAGCCGCTGCCGCAGCAATATGCGATCTGGCTCCGCGGCGCGCTGCACGGCGATTTCGGCCGCTCCATTGCGCTGCGCCGCGACGCCGGCGAGCTGGTGGCGCAGACCTTGCCGGCGACCATCCAGCTCGCCGCCTGCGCCATGGCGATCGCTGCGATCCTCGGCCTCGGCGGCGGGCTGTTGCTGTTTCATCTGCGCGGCACGGTGTTGGAGCCTCTCGCCGATCTTGCCTCCATCGTGCTGCTGTCGATTCCGGAATTTCTCTGGGGGCTGATCCTGCTGTTCGTGTTCGGCGTGCTGCTGCAGTGGCTGCCGTTCACCGGACAAGTCGCGCCGGGATTGCCGCTGCCCCATGTCACCGGCTTCCTGCTGCTCGATTCGCTTCTGGTCGGCCGCTTCGACGTTTTCTTGAGCGCCTGCCGGCACCTCGTCCTGCCGGCGCTGGCGCTGGGCCTCGCCTTCTCGCCGACCATCATGCGGGTGCTGCGATCGAGCCTGTTCGACGTTTATCTCGAGGATTACATCGTACAGGCGCGGCTGCGCGGCCTGTCGGAAGGACGAATTCTGCTCGGCCATGCCTTCAAGAACGCATCGCTGCCGACTTTGACTCTGGCCGGTGTGCAATTCGGCATTCTGTTTTCCGGCACCTTGCTGGTCGAAGTGATCTACTCCTATCCGGGCATGGGCAACCTGATGGTCGACGCGGTGCGCAATGCCGACCTGCCGCTCATCCAGGCCATCGGGCTGACCTATTGCGTCGTCGTGCTGCTGATCAACACCGCGGTCGACAGCCTCTACGTCGTGCTCAATCCGAAGCTGCGGGTGCGTTGATGGCGGACGCGCTCGCCCGTTCGCTGCGTTCGCCCCGCGTCCTGATCGCGCTCGGCATGCTCCTGTGCATCGGGTTCTGTGCGGTGTTTGCCGGCTTGATTGCACCGCACGATCCGGGCGACCAGAATTTGCTGTCGATCCTGACGCCGCCGGCCTGGGTCGACGGCGGCGATCGAAACTACCTGCTGGGCACCGACAGCCTCGGCCGCGACGTGCTGTCGCGGCTGATCTACGGCGCGCGCACCGCGATGCTCGTGGCGCTGTTCGCCTCGTTCGGCGCCATGGTCATCGGCACCGTGCTGGCGCACATTGCCGGCTATTTCGGCGGCGCGGTGGACTGGCTGATCGGCCGCGCCGTCGACGTCTGGATGTCGTTCCCGCCGGTGATCCTGTCGCTGATCCTGATGGTCGGGCTCGGCACCGGCCTGAGCAAGGTCATTCTCGCCATCGTGCTGGTCGACTGGACGCGGTTCTGCCGCGTGCTGCGCAGCGAGGTGCTGATCGTGACGCGGCATGACTACGTCGCCGCGGCGCGCCTCCTCGGCTTCACCCATCGGCAGACCATCGTGCGCGAAGTGTTTCCGGCCACCGCGCCGCTGCTGATCACGCTCGTCAGCCTCGAAATGGCGATCGCCGTGATCGTCGAAGCGATCCTGTCTTTCGTCGGGCTCGGCGTCGGCGCCGACCAGCCGGCGTGGGGCCAGATGATCGCCGACGCGCGGCAATACGTCTATCAATCGCCGTGGAACCTGCTGTTGCCGATCCTGGCGATCTTCATCACCGTCACCGCGTTCAACCTGCTCGGCGACGGGCTGCGCCGCACCCTCGACGTGCGGCTTGCGGAAACCGGACGCTGACCGTGGCTTTGGCGCTGCAGGCCAAGAATCTCACCGTCAGCGCCCGCATCGACGGCGCCCTGGTGCCGGCGGTCCGCGCGCTGTCGTTCGATCTCGAGCCCGGAAGAATCCTCGGCCTGGTCGGCGAATCCGGCGCCGGCAAATCCATGGTCGGCCGCGCCATCGCCCAGCTTCTGCCCGCGGGCTTTTCCATCACCTCGGGTGCGTTGCTGTTCGAGGGCGAAGATGTTGCCGGCATGCCGCCGCGTCGACGGCGTGCGCTGCTCGGCCGCGCCATCGCCTTCATCCCGCAGGCGCCGATGACGTCGCTCAACCCGGTGCTCACCGTCGGCGCGCAATTCGACGAGCATTTGGCGCGATTCGGCGCGGCAAGCCGCAGAGCGCGCCGCGACCGCGCCGTCGCCATGCTGACGGCGGCAAAGCTACCGCACGCCGCCGGGTTGCTCGGGCAATATCCGCATCAATTGTCCGGCGGCATGTGCCAGCGCGTGCTGATCGCGCTGGCGTTTTCCACCGATCCGCGCCTCGTCGTCGCCGACGAGCCGACCACGGCGCTCGACGTCACCACCCATCCGCCGATCCTGACGCTGATCGCCGACATGCAGCGCCAGCACGGCACCGCGGTGATCTTCATCACCCACGACCTGCGGCTTGCGGCGCAGCTATGCGACCAGGTCACCGTGATGTATGCCGGGCGCGCCGTCGAAAGCGGGCCGGCGCGCGCCGTGCTGGCGACGCCGGCGCACCCCTATACCCGCTGCCTGCAGCTTGCCAATCCGTCGCTGCGCGCCGAGCGGCGCGCGCTCTATGTGATGCCGGAGCAGATGCCGAGCCTGCGCCAGCTCCGCGACCTGGTCGGTTGCCACTTCGCGCCGCGCTGTCCGCTGGTGACGGACGAGTGCCGCCGCGGCGAGCCGCCGGATATCGCCGTCGCGACCGGTCATCGTGCCGCATGTATCCGTACCGCGGCGACGGCGGGTATCGCGGCCGCGGTCCGCGACGATGTTGCAGTGCGGGCTGGCGAACAGCCGCTGCTGCAGGTCGTCGGCCTGCAGAAGATTTATACTGTCGGCGCGGGTCCGTTCGGCGGCGGGCGCGCCGTCGCGGCGGTAAAGCGGGCGTCGTTCAGCATCGCCGAGAACGAGTTCGTGGCGCTGGTCGGCGAAAGCGGCAGCGGCAAGAGCACCATCGCCAAGCTCCTGGTCGGCATCGAGCAGCCGACGGCCGGCAGGATCGTGTTCGCCGGCGAGGATTTGGCGGCGACGCGCAACCGGGCGCAGCGCGCCGCGAGCGTGCAGATGGTGTTTCAGGACCCGCAGTCGGCGCTCAATCCGCGGCGCCGCGTGGCGAGCATCGTCACCCAGATTATGGAGGCCGGCAGCCGCCACGCCGACTGGGATCAGCGGCTGGCGCGGACCAAGGACCTGCTCGCCGAAGTCGGCCTGTCCGCCGATTTCGCCACCCGGCTACCCGGGCAATTGTCCGGCGGCCAGCGCCAGCGCATCAACATTGCGCGGGCGCTGTGCGCCCTGCCGAGGCTCCTGGTGGCCGACGAGATCGTGTCCGGCCTCGACGTCTCGATCCAGGCGCAGCTCCTGAATCTTCTGGCGCGGCTGCGCGCCGAGCTTGACTTCGCCATGCTGTTCATCTCCCACGACCTCTCCGTGGTCCGCCACCTGTGCAGCCGCGTGCTGGTCATGTACGACGGCGAAATCGTCGAGCAGGGGCCGGTGGCGGCGGTGTTCGACAACCCGCAGCATCCGCATACCCGGGCGTTGATCTCGTCGGTGCCGCCGGACGAGCCGCAGGCGCCTTGGGCGGCGCTTAAAGCATGATCCCGAAAAAGCCGGCCCGCGGACTTGATCCGAGGGTGGAAGCCGGGGTGATGGGAATTACGCTGCCGACGCCGTCGGGTCTTTGCTCCGCCACAACGCCAACAGCTCGGCCTCGCAGGCTTTTGCCGTCTCAACGTTGTTTGCCTTGACGTGGCCGAAACCGCGGATTTTCGCCGGCAGCGAGGCAATCTCGACCGCGAGCGCGTGATTGCCCGGCGTCAGCGCCGCCGCGAGCTCGCGCAGCACCGCTTCGTAGTCGGCGATCAGGCGCCGCTCCAGGCGGCGCTCCCGGCTGTAGCCGAAAATGTCGAGCGCGGTGCCGCGCAAGGGGCGCAGCCTTGCCAACAGCTTGAACATTCCGCCCATCCACGGCCCGAAGGCGCGTTTCTTTGGCTCGCCGGTCGCCGGGTCGCGTCGCGCCAACAGCGGCGGCGCGAGATGGTATTCAAGCGTGAAATCGCCCTCGAACTGGCGCTGCAGCTTTTCCAGAAACGCGCCGTCGCTGTAGAGCCGCGCCACCTCGTATTCGTCCTTGTAGGCCATCAAGGCGAACAGGTTGCGCGCCACCGCCTCGCCGAGGCCGGAAAAGCCGCGGGCCTGCTTTTCCTCGGCAATCCGGATCGCTCCGACCGCGTCGCGATAACGCTGCGCGTAAGCCGCGTTCTGGTAATTCTTCAGGAACGCGGCGCGATGCTCGACCAACGCATCGAGGCTTTGCGGTTCGACCGCCGCATCGTCGTGCGGCCGCTGCGCCAGCGTTTCGACCCGATGGAGATCGGCCGCCGCGAGCCGGCCCCAGGCAAAGCTGCGCTTGTTGGCCTCGACGGCGACGCCGTTGAGCGCGATGGCGCGTTCGATGGCGGCAAGGCTGAGCGGCACAAGACCTTTTTGGAACGCATAGCCGAGCATAAACAGATTGGCGGCGATGGCATCGCCGATCAGCACCGCGGCGAGCCCGGTGGCATCGACAATGTCGGCGGCGCCGGCCGCGGCCTCGATCGCCTGCAGCATTTTGGCGGTCTCGAAGTCGATATCTGGCTTGAGGATGAAGGCGGCAGTTGGCGCCGCGTGGCTGTTGATCACCGCCGCGGTGGCGGCCTGAACGCGCGCCAGTGCAGCGGGGCTTGCGGCGACGACCGGATCGCAGGCCAGCAGCACGTCGGCGCCGCCCGCGGCGATGCGCACGGCGTGAAGCTCTTCGGGCTTCGGCGCGAGCCGCACATGGCTCATGACCGCGCCGTTCTTCTGGGCGAGGCCGCTGATATCGAGCACGGTGCAGCCTTTGCCTTCGAGATGGGCCGCCATGCCGAGAAGCGCGCCGAGGGTGATGACGCCGGTGCCGCCAATGCCGGTCACGAGGATGCCGTACGGCCGCTCCAGTGCCGGCGCTTGCGGCGCGGGCAATCCGGCAAACAGCGCATCCGTCGCCACGCGTGCGCCGAGCTTGCGCGGCGTTGCGCCGCGCACCGTGACAAAACTCGGACAAAAGCCCTTGAGGCAGGAAAAGTCCTTGTTGCAGCTCGACTGATCGATGCGCCGCTTGCGGCCGAATGCGGTCTCGACCGGCTGCACGGCGATGCAGTTCGATTTCACCGAGCAATCGCCGCAGCCCTCGCAGACCGCGTCATTGATGAACACGCGCTCGGGCGGATCGGGGAAGCGGCCGCGCTTCCTGCGCCGGCGTTTTTCCGCGGCGCAGGTCTGGTCGTAGATCAGCACGGTCAGGCCTTCGATATCGCGCAGCTCGCGCTGCACGGCGTCGAGATCGTCGCGGTGACGAACGGCGACGCCGCTCGGGAAGCCGGCGTTGCGCGGATATTTGCCGGGCTCGTCGGCGACGACGACGACGCGGCGCGCGCCTTCGGCCAGGACCTGTCGGGCGATCTGCGGCACGGTGAGCGCGCCTTCGACCGGCTGGCCGCCGGTCATGGCGACCGCGTCGTTGTAGAGGATCTTGTAGGTGATGTTGACGCCGGCGGCCGCGGCGGCGCGGATCGCCATCAGGCCGGAGTGCGCGTAGGTGCCGTCGCCGAGGTTTTGGAAGACGTGCTGCTCCGACGTGAACGGCGCCTGGCCGACCCAGTTGACGCCTTCGCCGCCCATGTGGGTCAGCGTCGCGGTGGGACGGTCGGGCATGAACAGCGCCATGCTGTGGCAGCCGATGCCGGCCATGGCGCGGCTGCCGTCCGGCAGCCGCGTCGAAGTATTGTGCGGGCAGCCGGAGCAGAAGAACGGCATGCGCGCGATCGACGACAGCGGCGGCGCCGGACGCTCGAAGGACTGCAGCCGCGCCAAACGCTCGTCGAGCTGGGTCTCGCCGAGGCGCTGCAGGCGCGCTACGATGGCGCGGGCAACGATGGTCGGCGTCAGCTCGCCGGTGCTGGGCAGCAGGATTTTCCCGGCTTCATCGGTCTTGCCGACGACGCTCGGCCGGCGCGCGGCGTCCATGTTGTAGAGCAGCCGCACGAGCTGGTTCTCGACAAAGCCGCGCTTTTCCTCGACGACCAGAATATCGGTCACGCCATGCGCGAAGGCGAGCGCGCGCTGCGGCTCGAGCGGCCAGGTCAGGCCGGCCTTGTAAACGCGGATGCCGAGGGCGGCGGCGCGTTCTTGCGATATGCCGAGCTCGGCCAGCGCCTGGCGCACGTCGAGATAGGCCTTGCCGGTGGTGACGATGCCAAGCCGCGGTTGCGGCGACTCGATCGCAATGCGGTCGATGCGGTTGGCGCGCACGAACGCCTGCACCGCATCGAGCTTCGGGCCGTGCAGGCGGCGCTCCTGCTCCACGGCCCAGTCGAGCCCGGCGCGCGGCCAGCGGATGTGCAGGCCGCCCGGCGGCGCTTCGAAATCGCTCGGCGTCGTCACCGCGACGCGCTGCGGATCGACATACACCGACGCCGAGCTGTCGACCGCTTCGCTGCCGGCCTTGAAGCCGACCCAGCATCCGGAAAAGCGCGACAGTGCGAAGCCGAACAGGCCGAGGTCCAAAAAGTCCTGGATCGTCGACGGGTTGAGGATCGGCATCATCGCCGCCTCGAACGCCTGCTCGCACTGATAAGCGGTGGTGGTCGATTGCGCGCCGTGATCGTCGCCGGCAATGGCGAGCACGCCGCCGTGGGTTGCGGTGCCGGCCCAGTTGGCGTGGCGCAGCGCGTCCATCGAACGGTCGACGCCGGGGCCCTTGCCGTACCAGATGCCGAACACGCCAGCGACCTTGGCGCCGGGAAACAGGCCGACCTGCTGGCTGCCCCACACCGCGGTGGCGGCGAGGTCCTCGTTCAGCCCGGGCTGGAAGCGGATGTCGTTGGCTTCGAGCAGCGCCTGGGCCTGCCACAGCGCGCTGTCGTAGCCGCCGAGCGGCGAGCCGCGATAACCGGAGATGAAGCCCGCCGTGTTCAGCCCGGCGGCACGGTCGCGCGCCCGCTGCATCAGCGGCAGGCGCACCAGCGCCTGGATGCCGGACAGATAGATGCGGCCGGATTGGAGGGTGTATTTGTCCTCCAGGCTGACTTGCGCCAAATCCAAGCACTTTCTCCGGTTCGTCGCTGCCACCACTGTATTGTATCCGCAGCGGCAATTCGAGGATCGGAAGCCGCCACGAGCCTCATGGCCGGACGCTCGGGTCGAGCCCGAGTGCAGGCTTGCTCCGGCCATCCATGCCCTTATTCTCGCTCGGCGCTGAAGACGTGGGTGCCCGCGACGAGCGCGGGCATGACGACGACGGGACATCGCGACGCGAGATCATGGCCGACTTTGTCTACGAGATTTGCTGCACCGGCGGTGCCGATCGCGAGGGCGCCGTGCAAGCCTGGGCCGATGGGGACGCTGCGCCGCTCTGGGCGGCGTTGCCCGGCCTCACAGCGGTCGATCTCTACCGGCCGCTGCGCGGTGGCACCCACGACCCGTTCAACAACGACGGCCCCGGGCCGCTGCGCATGGCCATGCTGCAGTTTCCGACGCGCGAGACGCTCGAAGCCGGTCTTGCCGGCGCGCGCTTCCAACAAAGTCTCGGCGGCGCGCCCGCGGGCGTCACGATAACCGGCACGGCGTTCGAGCGGCGATTTTACCCGGTCACGGGCGAGCCAAATCCGGGGCCGTTGCGCGCGCCGTTCTCCTATGTGGTGCGCTATCACCATCCGGCCGAGAACGTCGAGGAGTTCGTCTCGCACTACGTCGCCGACCACCCGCCGATCCTCGGCAAGCTGCCGGAGATTCGCTCGGTGCTGTGCTACTTGCCGTTCTTGAGCGGCGCCGCGAAGGTTCTGCCGCCGGCCGATTACATGGTCGGCAATGAGGTCGTGTTCGACACGCCCGAAGCCTTCAACGCCGCCATGGCGTCGCCGGTGCGGCTCGAGCTGCGCGCCCATTTCAAGACCTTTCCGCCGTTCACCGGCAAGAACACGCACTATCCGATGCTGCGGCGGCAGTTGGCGGCTAACCCGTCTTCGTGAAATCCGCCGGGCGGCGCTCCAGGAACGCGTCGATGCCTTCGCGCGCTGCCGCCGTGCAGGCGCTCACGCCGAAGGCGCGATAGCCGATTTCGAGCGCGGCGTTGAAGGTCGGCGCCGCGGCGGCCTCGACGATGGCGCGCTGCAAAATGCGCGTGACTTCGACGCTGAGCCTTTGGCCGTCGGCGGCGACGGCATCGCCCGGTGCCGGTGGATCGATGACGATCGCGCCGTCTGCCGGCGGGCGCAGACGATCGCGCAGCGCATGCACACGCTCGACCGCCGCTTCGATCATTGCGGCGTAGTCGTCATCGAGCCGGTCGATGATGCCAAGCTCGTGCGCCCTTTTTGCCGAGAGCCGCTCGGCGCGGCGCATCATGTTGTGGAACGTCGCTGCTGCCTTCGGCCAGCGGCGATAGGGCACCACCATGGCGCCGATCCCCGGAACGATGCCGAGCGTGATTTCGGGCAATTGCAGCCAGGCTTCGCCCAGCGCCACGATGCCGTGGCAGCGCAGCGCCAATTCGAGCCCGCCGCCGAGCGCCAGGCCGTTGAGCGCGGCGACCACCGGTTTTTGCATGCGGTCGATGTGGAGGAGGAGCCGCGAGCAGTCGCGGGCATATTGCGCCGCCGCTTCGGCATCGCCGAGCATCTTTGGAAAGCGGCCGATATCGGCGCCGGCCGAGAAGGCGCGCGGGCCGTAGCCGGCGATGACGAAGCCGCGTACCGCGGGATCGTTCTCGTATTGGCGGATCAGCCCAAGAATTTCGTCGGTCAACTCATCGTGCAGCGCATTGAGCGCTTCCGGCCGCCGGATGGTGATGACCTTCACCCCGCGCACGTCGTCGACCAGCACGAAGCGCAAGAAGTTCTGATAGTCGGCGAAGGCGCGCTGCGGCAGCGGCAGGCCGGGGCGCTCGTCGCCGAGGCGCTTGCCAATGCGCTCGACCTCCGCGGCGCCGAGCTTGTTCATCAGCTCGAGCGGACCGGCCTTGAAACCGAGCGCCAGACGGCAACCGAGCTCGAGGTCTTCGGGTTTGCCGATATCGCGATCGAGAATGTCGCCGCTCTGTGAGACCAAAATGCCGAGGAGGCGATCGCGGATCGCCGCCGCGGCGTCCGGCGCGACCGGCACGGTCTTGCCGGGCGACACGGTGGACCAGGTGCCCGCGGTACGGAACACGTCGGCCGGGCGATAGTGCTCGCCTTCCTCGGCGGCCTGCAGCGTGTTGGTCTCGATGATGATAGGATTGCCGTGGGCGAGATTGAGCACGAAGAACGGCCCGGCATGGACGAACTCGGCCGCGACCGAGTCGATGCCGGCCGGGCCGTCGCGATCGAGCAGATGCGCAGCTTCGTTGCACCAGTTGTCGAAGACGCGATCGAGCATGAAGCACGGCACGTCGGCGGTAACCAGCGGCACCTTGTCGGTGGCGCCGAAGAACCAACGCAGGTCCTCCAGCACCGCGCGGTCGAGCGCCGGCGTGTCGATCACCTCGACCACCGGGTTGCGCCAGGCCGGCGCGAAGAAATGGGTGACCGTGGCGCGGTTCTTGTATTTGAGCTCGGCAAAAATCCGCGACGCCGGCAGCGAGCTGGTGTTCGACGTGATCCAGGCATCGGGCCGCATCCGCGCTTCGAGTTGCGCGAATATCTTGCGCTTGAGCGCCAAATCCTCGGTCGCGGCCTCGATGGTCCAGTCGGCGTCGCGCACCGCGTCATAATCGGTCGTGGCGTGGACGTTGTCGCGGACCGCCCGGGCCTTGAGATGATTCATCTTGCGGCGATCGACGGCCTTTTGCGTATAGTCTTCGATGCGCCGCATTGCGCGTTGCAGCGCCGTTTCGTCGATATCGATCAGACAGAGCCTGAGATCGGGCAGGGCGGATTTGAGGTAATAGCCGATGTCGGGGCCGATGGTGCCGGCGCCGACCACGGCGACGCGGCGCGGCAGCGCGCGGGTCGGCCTTCGCAGCAGTGGATTATTGAAAGTCATGAACGCGCGGCGACCGCGTCGGGTCCGGCAATGACGCGCGCGGCGCGGAGCTTGGCAATGGCGCCGTCGTCGTAGCCGACCTCGCGCAGGATTTTGTCGGTCTGCTCGCCGTAGCGCGGTGGAAACGAAAAATCATGCGGCGCGCCGCTCTGGTCGGTCGCCATCGGCGGCAGCCGCACGCGGCGGCCGCCCGGCGCGGTGGTGGTGGTCAGCTTGCGCGCGATCGCCTCGATCTGCATCGCCTGCGGCACGGTGTTGATCGGCGCGTGCGGGATCTTGGCGCGCTTGAGGTCGGCGAGAATCTCCGCGGTCGAATGCCGCTTGGTGATCGCCGCGATATCGGCATGGATGGCAACGCGGTCGGCGACGCGGCCCACATTGGTGATGCGTTGCTGCGTGGCGACGGAATTGAATTTCGGGATTTCCGTGAATCGCCGCCAGCCGGCGTCGCTGCCGATGGCGAACAGCACGGCGCCGTCGGTGGTCGGATAGGCGTTGGTCGGCACGAATTTGCGGTGCTCGTTGCCGGCGCGGGTGATCTCCCACGGCTCGCAGTCGAAGTCGATCAGCGGCAACAGCGTGATCAGCCAGGCCGCCGCGGCCTGCATCATCGACACGTCGATGCGGCTGCCTTGTCCCGAGGTGGCGCGCTCGGCCAGCGCCTTCCAGACATTGGCGTAGATTTCATCGCCGGCCTTGAGATCGACCAGCGGAATGCCGGCGAGCGTCGGCGGGCCGTCGAGCATGCCGGTGACCTCCATGTAGCCGACCTGGGCCTGGATCGCCGGGTCGTAGCCGGCGGCGTCGGGATAATCCGGCCCCATGGCGGAGATCGCCGCCCAGATCAGGTCGGGCTTCACCGCGCGCAAGCTGTCGTAATCGATGCCGAGCTCGTTATAGCGCGACGGCAGGGTGTTGCAGCAGAACACGTCGACGTTGAGATCGCGAATGAGGCGATGCAGCACGTCCCGACCTTCGCGGCTCTTCAGGTTGATGGCGATCGATTCCTTGCCGACGTTCGGGCCGATGAAATAGGAGCGCCGGCCTTCGTCGGCGACCAGCGAGCCGATATAGCGGTTCGGATCGCCGGGCAGCGCGCCCTCGGACTGCGGCGTCGCTTCGAGCTTGATGACGCGCCAGCCGAGATGGACGAAGCGCAAGGTCGCCGAGGTCAGCGACAATGCCTGCTCCATGGAAAGAATGACGCCGGGCTTCATCTCTCTGACCTCCCCCTGCAAGGGGGAGGGCGACGCGCGCAGCGCGTCGGGCGGGGGTCAGTGACGGGGGCGCCGAAGACGGACCCCCACCTGGCTCGCTTCGCTCGCCGTCCTCCCCCTTGCAGGGGGAGGAAAGTAGCTGCCGACGTCACTTCCATATTATTCACGCCACCTTGCGCCAAAGCTGGGTCGGCTCCTGGAATCGGCCGTAGACGTCGACCAGCGCGTTGGTCATCTCGCCGACGGTGGCGTAGGCCTTCACCGCGTCCATCAGCGCGGGCATGACATTGCGGCCGGCTTTGGCCTCGTCGCGCACCGCGGCAAGCGCACGCTCGACCGCGGCATTGTCGCGGGTGGCGCGCACTTTCTTCAACGCCGCGATCTGCTCGATGGCGCCCATTTCGTCGTAGCCGTGCAGATCGACCTGCGGCGTTTCCTCGTCGGTGTCGGTGTAGCAATTGACGCCGACCTTGCGCAGCGCGCCGCTTTCCAGCGCCTTCTGCCGCGCGAACGCATACTCCGACACTTTCGCCTGGATCACGCCGTCGGCGACCGCCTTGACGATGCCGCCCTGGGCGTCGACCCAGCTCATCGCCTCGACGATTTTTTCTTCGAGCTGATTGGTCAGGCTCTCGATGTAGTAGGAGCCGCCGAGCGGATCGACGGTGTCGGCGAGCCCGATCTCCTCGATCAGAAGCTGCATGGTGCGCAGCGAGATGCGCTGCGCCTTCGGCGTCGGGATCGTATAGGCCTCGTCGTAGCAGCACAGCGCCATGGTCTGGGCGCCGCCGAGCGCCGCGATCAGCGCGTAATAGGCGCCGCGCATGATGTTGTTCTCGGGCTGCTCGATGGTGAGGCCGAAACCGCCGCCGCCGGCGATCATGCGCAGCCAGCCGGATTCCGGTTTTTTGGCGCCGTAGCCGTCGAGAATGATCTTGGCCCACAGCCGGCGGCCGGCGCGGAATTTCGCCACCTGCTCGAACAGGTTGCCGAAAATGTTGAAATTGAACGACAGCCGGCCGGCGAACTCGTCGATGTCGAGGCCGCGCCCCAGTGCCGCGTCCGTGTAGGCTTTGGCGATGGCGAAGGCGTAGCCCATTTCCTCCGCGGGCGTCGCGC
>JASHQO010000458.1 GCA_030039105.1 Xanthobacteraceae bacterium | reverse complement strand
CGCTTCCGGCGGCTGGTCGACGATCTTCTGCACCTTGTTGATGCCGGCGGCGAGCACGACGATGTCGACGCCGCCGAAGCGCTTGACGGCCGCTGCCACGATCTGATCGCAGACCGCAGCCGAGGTCGGCCGCTTGTTGATGGCTTCGACCTTGGCGCCGAGCTTTTCGCAACCGGCCGCGACTTTTTTCAGCGCCTCGGCGCCGCCGGCCGCGAGCACCAGATTGCAGCCGGCGCCGGCCAGCACTTGCGCCGCCAGCGCGCCGAATGCGCCGGTGGCGCCGGTGACGATCGCGATCTTGCCGCGCACGTCGAACAGCGACAGCGGGTTTTTCAGGAAATCTTCGGACATGGCGATACTCGTCTTTGCATTTACTCCCGTCATGCCCGGCGTCGTGCCGGGCAGCCACGTCTTCAGTCTCGGCTAAGACGTGGATGGCCGCGGGACAAGCCCGGCCATGACGCCTGCGGCGTCACTTCACCGGCGCGACCGCCACCGCAATCGTGCAGACCTCGTTGCTGCGGTTGATGATCTCGCGGCTCTCGTTGGGGCCGATATAGACGCTGTCGCCGGCCTTGGCGACGGTCTCCTTGCCGCCGGCGATCACCGTGAGCTCGCCCGAGAGCACGTAATAGATCTTCTCTGGCGGCGAGGCGTCCGGCCCGGCGCCGCCGCCCGGCAAAAAGTGCGAAATGCCGAACACCAGCGCCTGCGAGCCGCCCATCTCGGCGCCGTAGACGCGAAACGATTTATAGCCGCGGTGATTCGGCGCCTCGTAGGCCTTGGCCTCGGAAAACTTACGCACGATCATCAGAACTTCTCCCCTTTCTCGATCCGGTAGCCGCCCTTCGGGTCGACGATCGCTACCAGACGAATGATGCAGCCGTCGCCGCGCTCCCAGTTCCACGGGAACAGCGCAAAGGTGCAGCGCCGGCCGGTGACCTCGTCGATGTCGCCGCCGACGTTCTCGATGCCCAGAATGCCGTTCTTGAACAGGATGCGGTGCACCGGCTCCCATTCCGGAAAGTCGTCCTTCCAGTCGCGGCCGCCGGACCACGTCTTGTATTCCTCGGCGAGATGCGGGTGCAGCGGCCCGTTGCGCTGCGGCCCGATCGCGGTGGCAAGCGGGTGGTCGTTGGCCTGGGTGTCGTGGCCGACCACCTTGACCTTCTTCTCGACGAACCATTTGCCGGCCGACGGCACGAAGCCCGGCGCGCGGCAGAAATAATCCTCGCTGTCCTCGTACAGCTTGTGCCAGCCGGTATTGACGATGACCACGTCGCGCGGCCGCACCGCCTTGCCGGCCGCCTTCTCCAGGTCGTCGTAGGTGATCGGCTCCCACTTCTTCTTCGGGATCGAGATCACGATGCCGGAGCCGAAGAAGTGCGGCAGCGGCACCTCGTCGATGAACGGCGTGCCTTCGACGACGTGGGCCGGCGCGTCGATGTGGGTGGTGTTGTGCATCGAGGTGGTGATGCGCTGCGACAGCACGCCCGACTTCGCCATGTAGTGGATGCGTTCGATCTTGACGTCTTCGAAATACGGCCAGTTCGGCGACTGGTAACCGAAGCGATGGGACAGGTTGTAGAATTGGAGTCCCATCGCGTTGTTGAGATTTTCCTCCAACGCCACGCCGCGGATCTTCTTGACCACCGACTGCCTCCCTGAGCACGCCCACTTGCTGCATCGTTTATAGCATTGGGCGCTATACCACTAAACCGGATATCGGCTATAGACCCCTCCGAGCTTCGTGTCCCGGGCACGGCGCAGCACGAAGCGAAGCGCAGTGGTGCGCCGCAGACCCGGGACCTTCGCGTACGCTGAGCCTAGGACGATCCCGGATCAGCGGTGCAGCACTTCGTGCCGCACCGCGTCCGGGAAACACGCCGCGGAGAGGAACGCATGGTGCAAAAAATCGCGCTGGAGGAGCATTTTTTGGCTCCGGGCCACGAGACCTATTGGCGCACGACGGTCGGCAACGTCGATCCGAAGCATGCCGCCAATCTCTTGGCGAAGCTGACCGACTTCGGCGAGATGCGGCTCAAATCCATGGACGAGGCCGGCATTGCGCGTTCGGTGCTGTCGATTGCCGGGCCGAGCGTGCAGATCGAGCGCGACGTCGCGACCGCAAGGCGCGTCGCCCGCGAGGCCAACGATTTTCTCGCCCGCGAAATCCAGAAGCGGCCGGACCGCTATTCCGGCTTCGCCCATCTCGCCGTGCAGGACCCGCGCGGCGCCGCCGACGAGCTCGAGCGCTGCATGCGCGACTTGAAATTCTGCGGCGCCATGATCAACGGCCACACGCTCGGCCAGTATCTCGACCATCCATCGCTCTATCCGTTCTGGGAGCGTGCCGAGGCGCTCGGCGCGCCGATCTATATCCACCCGACCGATCCGATCACCCCGGCGCCGGCGCTGGAAGGCGTGCATGGGCTGCGCCGCGCCACCTGGGAATGGGGTTTCGAGACCGGCTCGCATGCGCTGCGGCTGGTGTTCTCCGGCCTGTTCGACCGCTTCCCGCGGGCCAAGGTCGTGCTCGGCCACCTCGGCGAGACGTTGCCGTTCCTGCTCTGGCGTTTCGACAGCCGGGCAAAGCTCTACGGCGTCAAGCTCGCCAAGCCGCCGTCGGAATACATCAAGCACAATATCGTGGTGACGACGTCGGGCATGTGCTCGGCCGAGCCGCTCGACTGCTCGCTCGCGGCGCTTGGCCATGACCGCGTGATGTTCGCCGCCGACTATCCGTTCGAGTCGGCGCAGGAGGCCGGCGAATTTCTCGATCGCGTGCCGCTGGCGGAGCCGTTGCGGACCGATATCGCGTCGGGCAATGCGAAAAAATACCTGGGCCTCTAACCGTCACCCTGAGGCGCGCGCCGCAGGCGCGCCTCGAAGGATGCGGCCGGGGCGCCTGAGCCGCCCTTCGAGGCCCGCCGCTTGGCGACCGGCACCTCGGGGTGACGAGACAGAAGAAACTCCATGACCAAAGTCCTCATCGTCGACGTTCACGCCGAGATGTATCGCGACGCGCTGCGCGAGAAATTCCCCGCGCTGCAATTCGCGCTGTTTCACCGCGCCGCGGAGGTCGCCGGCGATCTCTCCGACATCGAGATCATGATCATGTTCGGCATCGAAATCCGCGACTTCATGCTGGCCGGCGCGCCCCGCCTGCAATGGATCCAGTCGTTGGCCACCGGCGTCGATCATTTCCTGCGCTGCCCGTCGCTCAAGCCCGACGTGCTGATCACCTCGGGCCGCGGCATTCACGGTGCGCCGATGCGCGAGCAGGTGCTCTATATGATGATGGGCGTCAGCCGCGACGTGGTGCGCGCGGTCGGCGACCAGAAGCGGCACTTCTGGGAGCGGCGGCTGTGGAGCACGCTGCACGGCAAGACCGCGGTGATCGCCGGCACCGGCATCGTCGGCACGGCGATCGCCGAACTGCTCAAGGCGCTCGGCATGCATGTCATCGGCGTCAGCCGGACACCGCGCCCGGCCGCGGGCTTCGACGAGATGATCGCGACGGACCGCTTGATCGACGCCGCCGCGCGCGCCGATTACCTCATCAACATGTTGCCGGCGAGCACCGACAATCTCGGCATCTTCGATGCCAAGGCGTTCGGCGCCATGAAGCCTTCCGCCTATTACATCAGCGCCGGCCGCGGCCAGACCGTCGACGAAACGGCTCTTCTCACGGTCCTGAGCGAACGACGTATCGCCGGCGCCGCGCTCGAAGTCTTCCAGACCGAACCGCTGCCCCCGGAGAGTCCGTTCTGGGACCTGCCGAACGTCTTCATCCTTCCGCATATCGGCGGCTACGTCGTCGAATACGAAGACTTCATCATGCCGCTGGTCGTCGACAATATGCGGCTGTTCCTCGCCGGCCGGCGGCGCGACATGCAGAATATCGTCGCGCGCTGATGCAGATGTAGCCCGGATGAGCCCATGGCTGCACGACGATCCGGCCGACCGGATCGGGCGACGTCTTCAACAGCGTGTGCGCCTCGCCGACCCGCGCCAACGGAAAGGGCCGGCCGAAAAATCCAGCCGTTAAACCGTCGGGCCCCAGCCGTGCTCGGTCACGTCGAACACGATGCCGTTGATGTCCTTGTATTTCATTTCCGCGTCGACGCCGGGGTACTGCGGCAGCTTCATGAAGAACTCGCCGCCGCGCTTCTTGATCTCCTGCCCGGTGGCGTCCTCGCTGTCGACGATGAAGCCGAAGTGATGCAGCCCGGCCCAATCCGGGCCGCCCTTGCTGCCTTGCGCACCTGCGGGAAAATGCAACAGCGTCAGGTTCATTACGCCGTCGGTCAGCGAGATGGCGTCGCCGATTGGGGCCTCCACCTTCTTCAGCCGCTTCAGCCCGAACACGCCTTCGTAAAAGGCCGCGGCCTTTTCGAGATCGGGAACCTGAATGGCGATGTGTCTGAGCTTGGCCATGGCGCTCTCCAAGGAATTCGGGGCCGTCGCGACGACAGGTGCGACATGATCCCACGGCCAAAAGCCGGCCGCAACCGAGGCTTCCGGCCTTGCCGCGGGCAAGCCCGGCGCCGCGCGCAGAGCGGCAGCGGTTTCAATCGCGACGGATTTATTGCAAAATCGCCCGGTTCGAGCCGCCCGCGGCTCGCGAGGGGACATGCCCCTGCGCGGGTGGGCTCACGCGCCGGTGCGCGCGCTAATTGAGGAGGACGCCATGGCATTTGCCACGATGAAGCTGCCCATCATCCTGTTCGGTGCGGCGCAACTCCTCAAGCATGCGGCGCGACGCCATCCGAAGTTCAAGGCGCGGGTCAAGGAGCGCAATCTCGTCGCCCAGATCATGACCCGCGATGAGGAAATCGGCCGCTGGTACAAGTTCGACAACGGCGTCATCACCACTGGCGCCGGCCTGCATCGGGCACCCGACATCAGGCTCCAGTTCAAGAACGCCAAGATCGGCGCTTCGCTGCTGATGCCGCCGATCAACTGGCTCGACCAGATCAACGCGCAGAAGGACTTCAACCTCACCGTCGAGGGCCCGGAAGACCTGACCAACTGGTTCGCCCAGACCTTGATGATGAGCCAGTCGGCCGGCCTCAAATACGGCAAGAAGCTACGCGGCGGCGTCACGCGCTATTGCAACATGACCAACGGCGGGCCGGTCTTCGTCGACGTCAAGGACGGCAAGATCGTCCGCATGACGCCGATCGACCTCGCCGCCGACGACGGTGCGTCGTGGACCATCGAGGCCAAGGGCGTCAAGCTGACGCCGCCGCGCAAGACCACGCTGGCGCCGCACGGCCAGAACGCCAAGTCCATCGTCTACTCGCCCGACCGCCTGCTCTATCCGATGAAGCGCGTCGATTTCGATCCGAACGGCGAGCGCAATCCGGGCAACCGCGGCAAGTCCGGCTACGTGCGCATCTCCTGGGACGAGGCGATCAAGCTCGTTACCGACGAGATCAAACGGCAGAAGCGCGAATACGGCCCCGGCGCCATCACCTTCTCGCACGGCTCGCACCATACCTGGGGCAATGTCGGCTACTACCTCTCGGCGCTGTTTCGCTTCGCCAATGCGGTCGGCATGACGCGTATCCATCACAATCCCGATTCGTGGGAAGGCTGGTACTGGGGCGCCGTGCATCACTGGGGCCATACGCTGCGGGTCGGCCAGTCGGAGACCTACGGCACGGTCGAGGACTGCTTGCAGAACTGCGACATGGTGGTGTTCTGGGCGGCCGATCCGGAATCGACGTCGGGCTCCTACGGCGCGCAGGAAGGCACGACGCGGCGGCGGTGGCTTAAAGATGCAAAGCTCGGCATCAAGGTCGTCCACGTCGATCCGTACTACAACGCCTCGGCGCAGTTCCTGCCGGGCAAATGGTTGGCGCCGAAACCGACCACGTCGGTCGCCATGGCGATGGCGATCGCCTATGTGTGGATCAAGGAAGACCTCTACGACAAGGAATATGTGCAGACCCATACCGTCGGTTTCGACAAGTGGAAGGCGTATCTGCTCGGCGAGGATGACGGCGTTGCCAAAACGCCGGAGTGGCAGGAGAAGGAAACCGGCGTGCCGGCCAAAGACGTCCGCGCGCTCGCCCGCGAGTGGGGCAAGAAGCGCGTCTATCTGGCGCCCGGCGGCTGGGGCAACGGCCACGGCGGTGCCTGCCGCAACCAGACCGGCATTCCGTGGGCCCGGGTGATGGTCTGCCTCGCGGCGATGCAGGGCCTCGGCAAGCCCGGCATCAACATGGGCAACCTGCAATGGGGCACGCCGGTCGACTTCAATTTCTATTTCCCGGGCTACGCCGACGGCGGCATGTCGGGCGACCTGGAAAACACCGCAATGCCGGTCGAGCTCTACCAGCGCATGCCGCAATTGCCGACCATGAACTCCAACGGCCAGCGCATCCCGCGCATCTTCGTGCCTGAGGCCATCACCGAAGGCAAAGCCGAAGGCTATCCCTGGGTCGGCAAATCGATCGAGCACCAGTTCGCGCGCTTTGCCTATCCGGCGCCCGGCCATTCGCCGGTGCACATGCTGTACAAATACGGCGGCTCGATCCTGTCGACGATGAACAACACCAATCGTTGGGTGAAGATGTATCAGTCGCCGAACCTGGAATTCGTCGTCAACCAGTCGATCTGGTTCGAGGGCGAAGCCAAGTTCGCCGACGTTATTCTCCCGGCGTGCACCAATTTCGAGCGCACCGACATCTCGGAATGGGCCGGCCTCGGCGGCTACGGCCACCACGGCCAGCAGCAGCTCAATCACCGCGTCATCGTGTTCCAGGCGCCGGCGATCGCGCCGCAGGGCGAATCCAGGTCCGACTTCTGGATCTTCAACGAGCTGTGCAAGCCGCTCGGCCTTGCCAACTACTTCTCCGAAGGCGTCAACGAGATCGACTGGGTCAAGCGCGTCTTCCTCGCCTCCGACCTGCGGCACTACATATCGTGGAAGAAGTTCCTCAAGCGCGGCTATTTCGTCGTGCCGGCCGAGAAGGAGAAATTGCGCGCGCCGGTGTCGTTCCGCTGGTTCTGGGAGAACCGCAAGAAAGACGTGCCGGAGGCGCAGCCGCTGCCATCCGACTACACCGAGGAATATCTGCGCGGCCTGCAGACCCAGTCGGGCAAGCTCGAGTTCGAGTGCAACTCGCTCAAGCGCTTCAACGATCCGGAGCGGCCGCCGATCGTCAAATACGCGCCGTCCTGGGAAGGCGCGCATTCGGGCGAGCTGTTCGAGCGCTATCCGCTGCAGCTTTTGACGCCGCATTCGAAATACTCGTTCCACACCCAGGGCGACGGCAAGGATTCGTTCCTGCTCAACATCGAGGACCATCGCGTCAACGTCGACGGCTACTATTACTGGATCATGCGCATAAACGCCGAGGACGCCAAGGAGCGCGGCATCGCCAAGCATGACCTCGTCAAAGTCTTCAACGACCGCGGCGCGGTGATCTGCGCGGCACTGCCGACGCAGCGGCTGCCGCGCGGCGTCGCCCATGGCTACGAGTCCTCGGCCGTCTACGACCCGATGGGCGAGCCGGGAAAATCGGTCGACCGCGGCGGCTGCCTCAACCTGCTGACGCCGGAGCGGACCCAGACCAAATCCACCCACTCGCTCGCCGGCTCCAACTCGCTGGTGCAGATCGAGCCGTGGGACGGCCGCATCGAGCACATGTCGGCGGCGTTCGCGGCCATGGAGAAGGACAAGGAAATCAAGCGCACGCTGAAAGAGGCGCACCTCGTGCCGGCGAAATAATCTTCATCCTTCCCCGCGGTAGCGGGGAAGGAAAGTAAAGCCGGAGCCAATAAAAATGAAAAAATGGAACATGATTATCGAC
>JASHQO010000457.1 GCA_030039105.1 Xanthobacteraceae bacterium | reverse complement strand
GCCTGGCTTGGCCGCATCAAAGCGCTGCCGGGCTGGAAGCATCCGTACGATCTGATGCCCGGCCATCCGCTGCCGCAGTAGGCGCCAGAGCGGGATGAGTTTTGGTTGAATCGTCATCCCGCTCTAGCCTTTTACTTGCGCATGATCTTTTCCGAAAACCGGTTTCCACTTTTCGTGATCGTGCTTTAAAGCGGAATATCCAACGTCTTGGGCGGCGGCCGTACTGCCGGCGGTGTTGCCGCGGGCGGAGATGCAGGTGCTACCACTGGCGGCGGGCTGGCGGCGGAAGCCGGTGGCGCGGGGGCAGAAGGAGTTGGCGGTGGCGCAGGCGTCGCTGCGGCCGTCGCCGGCGCCGGTTTTAGCGCAGGCGCGGGCGGCTGCGTGGCCGGCGCGGGGGCTGCGCCTGCCGGCTTCGGCGTCGCAGTAACGTCGGCCTTGGCTTCAGCGGGCTGAGTCTGCGCCGGCTCCGCCGGGCGTGCGGTCTGCGCCGGCTGCGGCTCCGGCTCGTTGGCGTACTTGGCGAGCAGCGTGCGGATGCCGGCGAGCAGCTTGTCGCCGGCGATCTTGTGCTCCTTCATGTCCTTGAGCCAGCCATCGACCGCGGGCTGGGTCGCCTTGCGCCAGTGCGCCACCGCCTCGGGCTGGAGCGTGATGATCGTGTCGCCGTGCTCGCTCACCAAGTCGACGACGGCGGCCGCCTGCAAGTCCCACATCGCGCCGGCCATGGTGGCGGATGGCTGGCCGGAATTGGCGTCGATGACGGCCTTGAGATCGCGCGGCAGCTTGTCATAGGCCGCCTGGTTCATCGCCAGCACATAGGTGGTCGAGCTCAGCGACGCATCGGCGAATTCGGTGTGAGTCTTGAGCAAGTCATTGAGCTTGAGCGCCGGAACCACGTTCCATGGATCGATACAGCCGTCGACTACGTGCTGGGTGACGGCGAGCGGCAACTGCGCGCTCGGCATCGGCACCGGCACCGCGTCGAGCGCGCGCAGTGCCGCGGCGGCAAAACGGGTCGGCACGTGCAGCTTCAGACCTTTGACGTCTTCGACGGTGCGGACCGGCTGGTTGGCGTGCAACACGCCGCGATCGGAGCACGAGAAGCAGATCGCGCGCACCTCGCGGAATTCGTCCGCCGCATTGGCACGGGCATAGTCCTCCAGCGCCTTCGAGCTGACCAGGGCACGGCGCGACGGCACGAACGGCAGCTCGAACGCTTCGAGTTTGGCAAACCGCCCCGGCGTCAGGCTCGGCACCGCCCAGGCAAGATCGGCGGCGCCATAGCGCGCGTGGTCGAACAGGTCCGCCGGCGCGCCGCCGAGCTCCATCGAAGGGTAGATGTCGATGCGGATGCGGCCGCCCGATTGCGCTTCGACCTGGCGCGCCCATGGCGCCAGAAACCGGTCATGTACGCCCGACACCGAGGAAAACGAATGATGCAGCTTCAGCGTAAATTGCGGCGCGTCGCCAAACGCGACCCGCAGCACCGCGGGCGCCGCCACCGCTGCCATCGTCGAAGCCAGGAAGGTGCGGCGGGCAACACGCATGCTCGAAGTTTCTTTGGCGATCCAAAAGGCCGGCGCGCCGGCTCAATTGAGGCGCGACGGACGGTGCTCGTTGTCGGCGGCGCGGACGATGCTGAGCGTGGCTGACTGCGGCGATGCTGCCGGCGCCTCGGCCTTGCTCTCTTTTGAACGGCGCTCGTAGCGGCGGTAGGACAGATAGCCGAACGGCAGGCTCGCGATGTAAGCGAGCGTACCGATGGTCAGGATGATCCATGGATAAGCGACCAACAGCGCGATAAACAGCACCGCGGCGACGACGGCCGGTCCAACCAGCTCCGGCAGCACCCGCGTGCCCACCCGCTTGCCGGAAAACACCGGCAGCCGCGACACCATCAGCGAGGCGAGAGCGAGCGTATAGAACAACGTCAGCCACGTCAGGAGCTCGGATCGCGGCAAGCCGAGGAACGCGGCATAGATCGGCAGCAAGACCGTGATGGCACCGGCCGGCGCCGGCACGCCGACAAAGAAATTATTGGCCCAGGCCGGCCGATCCGGATCTTCGATCATGACGTTGAAGCGGGCGAGCCGTAGCCCGGCGCAAATCGCAAACACCATGGCGGCGATCCAGCCGGCGGACTTCAGGTCGTGCAGTCCCCAGAAATAAAGAATCAATGCCGGCGCTACGCCGAAGTTGACGAAGTCGGCGAGGCTGTCGAGCTCGGCGCCGAAACGCGAGGTGCCCTTCAGCAGCCGCGCCAGGCGGCCGTCGATACCGTCGAGGAACGTGGCAAACACGATCGCCGCGAGCGCCAAGCCATAGCGATTCTCGAACGCCATGCGGATGGCAGTGAGGCCGGCGCACAGCGCCACCAAGGTCACGACGTTGGGCGCCAACGTCCGCACCGGAATGCGGCGGAAGCGCCGGTTCGGCAGGCGCAGACGTGGACGGCCGGAACGAGGCTGTTGCATGGGCATGGCCGCAATTATAGCCGTTCCGCCCTCGCCTCGCCACGCGGCCCGACTTCGCGGTTAAGCCTCTGTTAGTTCATACGAAACGAGCGCTCGGCCTCGGTCGCGCGCAGATCCGCCAGCACGGTTTCGCCAGCAATCGAGGTCTGGCCCTCGGCGACCAGGGTGAGGCTTCCCTCAGGCAGATAGACGTCGACGCGGGAGCCGAAGCGGATCATGCCGATGCGCCCGCCGGCGGCCACCACCTCACCCTCGCGTACGAACGGCACGATGCGGCGGGCGACGAGGCCGGCGATCTGGATCACGCCGATACGCTGGTGGCTCGCCGTCGCGATGACGAAGGCGTTGCGCTCATTGTCCTCGCTCGCCTTATCGAGATCGGCGCTGAGGAATTTTCCAGCGCGATAGACCATGCGCTCGATGCGGCCGGCGACCGGGCTGCGATTCACGTGACAATCGAACACGCTCATGAAAATCGAAATGCGCGGCAGCGGCCGGCCGCCGAGGTCGAGTTCCTGCGGCGGTAACGCGTTGACGACCTGACTGACCCGGCCGTCGGCCGGTGCCACCACGATGCCGTCGCGCAACGGCGTGACCCGTGGCGGATCGCGAAAGAAATAGGCGCACCACAGCGTCGCCACCGTGCCGAGCCAGCCGAGCGGCGACCACAGCCAGAACAGAATAAGGCTGATCAACGCAAAGCCGCCGATGAACGGATAGCCCTGCGGATGGATCGGCGACAACTGCGCGCGGATGGAGTTGACGACGGACATGGGCCTATTTCCCGCCACCGCGAGGTGCGAGCCAACGGGTCCGGCCCGAAGTGGCCGGCCCGACGATAAACTCCGCGGGCCTCGAAGAGCGACGGCCCCTGCACCTCGGCCGCATCCTTCGACAGCCGCTTCGCGGCCGCCTCAGGATGACAGGGCCACGGCTGAGCTCACTCTGCAGCATCGGCCGTCTGTATGAGCTCAACCGCCGATACCGCCTCATCAACCGCGGGCGGCGGATTGCGATTGGGAGCCCCGCCGTCATCGCCGACTTCGGCCAAAAGCTCACGCGCCCGCTCCGCCTCGCGCTGCCTGTTCCACATGCTGGCATAGAGACCGCCGTGCGCGAGCAGCTCATGGTGCGCGCCGCGCTCGACGATGACGCCGTCGTCGAGCACCAGAATCATGTCGGCACCGACGATGGTGGAGAGTCGATGGGCGATCACCAGCGTGGTGCGGTTTTGCGCCACGCGGTCGAGCTCGTCCTGGATATCCCTCTCGGTATGGCTGTCGAGCGCGGACGTTGCTTCGTCGAGCAACAGGATCGGCGGTCCCTTGAGGATGGTGCGGGCGATGGCGACGCGCTGCTTCTCGCCGCCGGAGAGCTTCAGGCCGCGCTCGCCGACTTCGGTCTCGTAGCCCTTCGGCGCACGGCGGATGAAATCGTCGATCTGCGCCTGCCGCGCCGCCTCCTCGACCTCGGCGTCGCCCGCGTCCCAGCGGCCATAGCGGATGTTGTAGCGGATGGTGTCGTTGAACAGCACGGTGTCCTGCGGCACCATGCCGATGGCAGCGCGCAGTGAGGTCTGCGTCACGTCGCGAATATCCTGGCCGTCGATGAGGATGCGGCCGCCGGTGACGTCATAGAAGCGGAACAAGAGCCGCGAGATCGTCGACTTGCCCGCGCCCGACGGTCCGACGATGGCGACCGTGTCGCCCGCGGCAACATCGAAGTTCAAGCTTTTGAGGATCGGTTGCGACGGCTCATAGGCGAACGACACGTTGTCGAAACGGATGGTGCCGGAGCGCACCTGCAACGGCTTGGCACCCGGCTTGTCCTCGATCTCAGGCTTGCGCGCCAACATCGCGAACATGATCTCGATGTCGATCACCGCCTGTTTGATCTCGCGATAGACCATGCCCATGAAATTCAGCGGCTGGTAGAGCTGGATCATCATGGCGTTGATCATGACAAAATCGCCCACCGTGTTGGTGCCGTGCTCGATGCCGTAGGCGCACAGCACCATGGTTGAGGCGAGTCCGAGCGTGAACACCGCCGCCTGCCCGGCGTTCATAACGGCGAGCGATACGTAGGCCTTGACGCTCGCCCCCTCGTAGCGCGCCATCGAGTGGTCGTAGCGTTTGCCCTCGCGCGCCTCGGCCGAGAAATATTTGACGGTCTCGTAGTTGAGCAGCGAGTCGATCGCCTTGGCGTTGGCGTCGGTATCGCTCGAATTCATCTCGCGACGGATGCCGATGCGCCATTCGGTGGCGGCGAAGGTGAACCACATGTAGAGCGCGACCGTCAGCCCGATGGCGACCACGTAGCGCCAATCGAAGTGGTAGAGCAACACGGCCACGATCAAAACCAGCTCGACGATCGTCGGCGCGAGCTGCAGCAGCACCATGCGCACGATGGTCTCGATAGCGTTGCGGCCGCGCTCCAGCACGCGGGTCAGCCCGCCGGTCTTGCGCTCGAGATGAAATCGCAGCGACAAGAGGTGCATGTGGTCGAAGGTGAGGATCGCGATCCGCCGCACCGCGTGCATGGCGACCTTGGCGAAGATGCCGTCGCGGATTTGCGTTAGCGCCGCCATCAGGATGCGCATGCCGCCGTAGGCCAAGGTCATCATCACCGGCGTCGCCAGCGCCCAGGCGATGACGTTGTCGGGCCCGAGCGGCGCCGTGCCGTGGCCGGCAAGCGCATCGGTCGCCCACTTGAAGGTGAACGGCACCGCGACGGTGGCGAGCTTGGCGGCGAACAGCAGCACCGTGGCCAGCACTACGCGCAGCTTCAGGTCGCGCCGGTCCGCCGGCCAGATATACGGCCATAGATGCACGATCGTGCGCAGCATGGCGCCGCTATCGGCGGCGACATCGCTTCTGCGCGTGAGACCGGATCGATGGTGGTAGTCGCTCATTCAAGCCCGGGCCCGGATCGGCCCCCTCGGGCCGCCCACATCCTCAATCTCAAGGACTTCCGTCATATAGAGGCTTTCGCCCCGCTTCGCACCGGGCCGCGGGTCACCCAAAATGCTTGCAGCGGAGTCGAATCAACGCCACATAGTTCTTTTAACGGGTACGACTCCATGAGCAAAATCAATGCGCTGTGCGTCTACTGCGGCTCGAGCCCGGGGACCGATCCGGTCTTTGTCGAGACCGCGCACAGCTTCGGCAAAATCCTCGCGGCAAACCACATCCGGCTGATCTACGGCGGCGGCTCAACCGGCCTGATGGGCGCGCTGGCGGAGGCCGTGCTGGAACACGGTGGGACCGCGACCGGCATCATTCCGGAGTTTTTGACCAAACGCGAACGGCCGCAGCCGCGGCTCCTCCAGGAGCTGGTGGTCACCCGCGACATGCACGAGCGCAAACGCAAGATGTTCGAGCGCGCCGACGGCTTCGTCGCCTTGCCGGGTGGCATCGGCACGCTGGAGGAGGTCGTCGAGCAGCTCACCTGGGCTCAGCTCGGCCGTCACAAGAAGCCGATCCTGATCGCCAACATCAACGCCTACTGGGACCCGCTATTGACGCTGATCGACCACATGCGCGCCCAGGATTTTCTGCCGGCAAAGCCGCGAGTCGATTGCCTCGTCGCCGAGCGCGTCGAGGACATCTTGCCGAAGCTGCACGACGCCTCTCGCGAGGTCAGCGAGGCGGAAAAGACGATGGCGGTTCCGGCCGAGCGGATGTAAGCGGCGTCACTTCGCGTCCTTCAAAAACGTCACAGCTTCGATGCGGTTGCCGTCCCAGTCGCGGATGAAGGCGGCGTAGTAGTGCGGCGAATATTCGTGCCGCATGCCGGGCGCGCCGGCTGAATGGGCGCCGGCGGCAAGCGCCGCGGCGTGAAACGCATCGACCGCCTTGGTGTCGGGCGCGCGCAATGCGATATGGGCGCCATTGTCTTCGCCGAGCGGTTTCAGCCTGTCGCGCTCGTTGATCCAGAACTCCGGATAGGTCTTGCCGAAGCCGACGCTGGTCGACCATTCGCGCACGCGCTTCATGCCGAGCGGCGCCAGCAGCGCTTCATAGAACCGCGCCGAAGCTTTCAGGTCGCGCACCGCGATAGAGATATGGTCGATCATGGCGGCTCCTTTGTTTCCCCTCCTCCTTGTGGTGAGGGTTCAAAGTCACGCCGGCGCGCCCGACTTCACCAGCTTGTAGATGATCGCGTCGGTCAGCGCCTGCACCGAGGCGTCGATAATGTTCTCCGAAACGCCGATAGTGCTCAAACGCTCGCCGTCGCCATCCTCGCTCTCGATCAGAACCCGCGTGACCGCCTCGGTGCCGGCGTTGAGGATACGCACGCGATAGTCGGTGAGCTTGAGCTTTTCGATATAGGGCGCGAATTTGGCGATGTCCTTGCGCAGCGCGACGTCGAGCGCATTCACCGGGCCCTTGCCTTCGGCGGCGGAGATGAAGGTCTCGTCCCTGATCTTGACCTTCACCACCGCCATGGCGACGGTGACCTTGTCGCCGGCCGCGTTATAGCGCTGCTCGACATTGACGTCGTATTGAAGAATGTCGAAGTAGTTCGGCACTTGGCCGAGCGTGCGGCGCGCCAAAACCTCAAAAGACGTCTGCGCATTCTCGTAGGCGTAGCCGCCGGCCTCGCGGATTTTGACCTCATCCAGCAGCCGCGCAATGCGGGGGTCGTCCTTCTCGAGTGCGATGCCGAGGCTTTGCAGCTCGGCGATCAGCCCGCTGCGGTCGAGCTCTGCCAGCACGTTCGACCTGCCGGCCTGGTCGGACACCAGCACGCGGCGCTTGTTGCCGACCGTTTCGGGAGCAACATGCTCGTAAGTTTTGGGCTCCTTCAGGATCGCCGAGGCATGGATGCCGGCTTTGGTCGCGAACGCGCTCTCGCCAATATAGGGCGCGTGGCGATCCGGCGGGCGATTGAGCATTTCGTCGAGGGCACGCGAGACCTGCGCGAGACTGTGCAGCTTCTGGTCCGACACGCCGATGTCGAACCTTTCGGCAAATTCCGG
>JASHQO010000456.1 GCA_030039105.1 Xanthobacteraceae bacterium | reverse complement strand
CGTGGGCGGGATTTCGGTCCTATGGCATGGCGCGACGCCTAAGTCAACCCAAAAGTGATGAACGTCACCGCCGTCGTGGCTGGGCCGGTCGCGCCTGCGGGCCGTAGCGTGTGAGCGCCTCGATGCACGACAGTTACGAGACCCTGCGGCGCGCGGAAGCCCGGCCATCCACAATTCTCTTCGCGGCCGCCACAAGGCCGGGCATGACGGCGGCCAAGAACCGGAACGCGACGAAATGCCGGTCTTTGGCGACGACGCGCGCCCGGCTGCGCGAAATTCTTATGTGGCGGAAATTCGCCGGCCGCGCGGAACGGAAATCGCATCGCATCGTTGATGTCGCTGGAAGATCACGACGGAGAGTTTTGCGATGAAGACACTGAACAAGACCGTGCTTGGCGCCGCGACCGGCGTGGGCCTGTTGGCGTTGTCGGCGGCGAGCGCGTCGGCGGCGATCGTCTGCAGCGGCCCGGTGTGCTGGCATACCCACGAGGCCTACGACTATCCGCCGGACGCGCGCGTCGTGGTTCACCCCGACGATTGGCGCGCCGGCCCGGGCGAGCACTATACGTTCCGCGAGCACGAAGGCCGCGGCTATTGGCGCGGCGGCCGCTGGACCGCGTGGTAATCGGCGCTCTGCGGTTTTGTCCGCTTCGAGGCCGCCTCATCCGGCGGCCTCGAAGCTTTTTGTTGGCGTCGTCGGCTACGATTACGACGGCGGTTTCTTCAGCGCGTCGAGCCAGGCCTTCGCCGCCTTCTCGCCGGCGGTGCGGGCATCGGCGTCGAGGCGGTTGACGTAAGCGTCCAGGGCGAGATCGGTCTCGCCGCCGGCCTTCGAGATGATGTGCCACTTCACCGCGTCGGCCGGGTTGGCCGGCACGCCCTGGCCGGTGGCGAGGATGTGGGCGAGGCGGTCCTGGGCGACCGGATTGTTCTTCAGCGCCGCCTTGCGGAACAGCGCGGCGGCGGCCTCCAGGTTCTTGGCGACGCCGCCGTCGCCGTTGAACAGCGCGATGGCGTACTCGACTTGCGCGGCGGTGACGTCGGCGAGCGCGGCGAGGCCGAACAGATGCACTGCCTGGTTGATGTCCTTCGGCACGCCGCGGCCGGTCTTGTAGAGGGTGCCCAGCGCATATTGCGCTTCGGCATTGCCGGATTGGGCGGAAGCGCGCAGCAGCTCGGCGGCGCGGCCGAAATCCTGCGGGAATAGCTGGCCTTCCATGTAGAGCAGCGCCAGATCGTAGGCGGCGAGCGGCTGGCCGAGCTTAGCCGCGGCGGCGAGCCATTTGGCGCTGGCGTCGCGGTCGCGCGGGCCGGCGCGGCCGGCGAGGCGAAACATCGCCAGCGCAAACATCGCTTCGCGGTCGCCGCGGTCGGCGGCGAGCTTGTACCATTCGGCGGCCCTCCGATCGTCCTGCGGCACGCCGAGGCCCTGGTCATAGAGCTCGCCGAGCAGCGTCATCGATTTCGGATCGGCCTTGTCGTCGACGCGCCGGGTGGCAAGCGCTAACGCGGTGAGGAAATAGCCGCGCTGAAATGCGCCGTAGGCCATGTCCGGCTCGACCGCGTTGGGCGCGGCCGGCGGCGCCGCCGCACTTGATGCCGCCGCCGGCGCTTGCGGTTTCGGCTTGGCCGGTGCGGTCGGCTTCTGCGCCGCGGCGCTGAACGAAAACGTCGCGACGGCGAGCGCAACAACCGCAGCGAGCCGGCGCCGCGGCGCGACAGACGCGCTCACGGCACCGGCTCGGCAAGCGCGTTCGCCGCCGCCGTCACTGCCGCCGTTGCGCCATGCGGATGCGTCCATAGCCAATCACCGAGCGCGACGAAATCGGCGCCGGCCTGCGCCAGGGCCCGCACGTCGTCGGCGTCCGCGGCATAGCCGATGCACGGCACTTCGACGAGATCCGCCCACCATCTCACCCGCTCCAGCACCGCCTCGCGCGGCGGCAGATTGCCGCGCCGGTCGTGCTCCCCGAACATCACGTAGTCGGCGCCAGCCTCGCCCGCGAGCATGGCATCATGACGGCTGCGCAAACCGCCGGCGCCGGCGATGCGGCCGGGTTTTAACGCCGACAGCGCCGCGCTGAAGGCTTCGATGCCGGTCAGATGAGCGCCGTCGGCGCCGGCGCGGCTGACGATCTCGATGCGGCCGTCGAGGATCAGCGCGATATTGCGGCGCTGCACGATGGCGCCGACCGATTTGGCGCGGCCGACGAGCGTGCGCTCGTCGGCATCGGCGAGGCGGAGCAGGACCGCGGCGATATCGGCGGCGTTAAGCGCGGCGTCGAGGCCGCGCGCGAATGCGGTCGTGTCGTCGAGCGCGGGCGTGACGAGGTAGAGCCGTGGGGGAGGGCGATTCATGGCGACACTCCTTCCTCCCCTGCGGAAGCGGGGGAGGAAGGGGTTACGCCGCCTTGCGCTCGAGGTCGGCTTTCCATTGGCCGAGCGAGGCGAGGCCGTTCATCATGGCGCGGTGGTTGAAGGCGCGCTGCGCGGCGGCGACGTTTTCGGATTTGCCGGACCATGCCTTCTGCGGCGCGGCCTGCAGCGCGCGGCCGTAGGAGAAGGACACGCGCCACGGCAGCGGCCCCATCTTGTTCATGGCATCGAGGTGCGCCGTCGCTTCCTCGTCGGACTGGCCGCCGGAGAGAAAGGCGATGCCCGGCACCGCGGCCGGCACGCAGGCCTTGAGCACGCGGACGGTCTTTTCCGCGACTTCCTCCACCGCCGCCCGTTTCGGCGACTTCTTGCCGGCGACCGCCATGTTGGGCTTGAGCACCATGCCTTCGAGCGCGACGCGATTGAAGAACAAGGCCTGGAAGGTTTCCTTGAGCACCCACTGCGTGACTTCGACGCAGCGGTCGATGTCATGGCCGCCATCCATCAGCACTTCGGGTTCGACGATCGGTACGAGGCCTTCGTCCTGGCAAATCGCGGCGTAGCGCGCGAGCGCATGGGCGTTGGCGGCAACGCCGGTGTAGCTCGGCAGGCCGTGCTCCTGTCCGACGTCGATCACCGCGCGCCATTTGGCGAATTTGGCGCCGAAGGAGCGGTATTCGACAAGCCGCTCGCGCAGGCCGTCGAGTCCCTCGGTGACCACTTCGCCGGGGCAATTCGGCAGCGGTTTGGTGCCCTTGTCGACCTTGAT
>JASHQO010000455.1 GCA_030039105.1 Xanthobacteraceae bacterium | reverse complement strand
TCGATGCCGGGCTGCGCATGGGCATTCCGGTGATGGGCATCACCGCGGTCGGCAAGGCCATGGTGCGCGACGCCAAATATTTCCGGCTCGCCTGCCGCATCATCGCCGAGCTCGGCGCCCAATACGTCAAGACCTACTACGTCGAGGACGGTTTCGAGACCATCACCGCGTCATGCCCGGTGCCGATCGTGATGGCGGGCGGCAAGAAGTTGCCCGAGCTCGAGGCGCTGACCATGGCCTACAACGCCGTGCAGCAGGGCGCCTGCGGCGTCGACATGGGCCGCAACATTTTCCAAAGCGAAGCGCCGCAGGCGATGCTCGCCGCGGTCGCCGCCGTCGTGCACAAGAACGTGAGGCCGAAGGACGCCTTCGACGTGTTCAACACGCTCAAGGCCAAGGGCGCAATGCGGGCAGCGTGATTGTTTCGCCGCTGCTGTCGGGGAGAGCGCGTCAGCCGTACATCCGCTGCTGCGATCCGCCCGTCACCACGAACCAGGCGACCACGGCGGCGGCGAGAGCGCCACCGAGCGTCGCCAGCAATTCCTCGTACCAGGTGTTGCGGGCTTGGTCGCCGGGTTCCGCGCGCGCGACGGCAGGCACCGGTGCGCCAGGCGCGGCTCGTGCATCGGTGGCGGCGTGACGGTCGGCGGCTAGATCGATGGGGTTGAACTCGTCCGGTGTCGCGATCTGCACGGTATGGCCGCCGACCACGACCGCGCTCAAATTCTGATCGATAGTGGGAATGACGGTCGGCGCCGTTGCGTCGGCAGCGACGCCGGGCAGCGGCGCCGCGCCGCCGGCTGTCCAGACGCTTGGCGCGGGCGGAGCGGCGGCGTCCGGCGCCGATTGCGCCGCCGGCGTTTGCTCTATCGGCGTTTGCGCCACCTGCTTTTGCTCCGTCTGTTCCGTCTGCTCCGCGTCCTCCTCGTGCTCATGGGATTTTTTGGCCAGCCGCCGTGGCGCGTGCGTGAAGCGGGGGTGACGCTTGACCGTGGCCGTCGTCGTTACCGTCGTTGTCGTTGTTGTGGTCGTCGGCGACGGTTGGCTCAGCATCTGCAGCAGCGAGACCGGCTTGCCGGGAGCCTCGCCGGTTTGCGCCGTAGCGGCGCCGACCGCCATAACCAACGCCGCACCAGCCGCGCCGAAGCGAATTGCCAGCACCGATCTCTCCATTGCTGAGTCGCTCCGCCCATTCGGCACGGGCGGCATGACCTCACAGAGGCGCGATTGCGGATTTTTTCGCACAAAGCAGGGGCGGCGGAACACGGCCTCGTCGGCTCGCTTGCTCGCGCTGCGATTCTTGCCGCAGCAGCGGGATTTTGTTAGCCGAGCTCGGTGAGCTCCTCGGGGAAGTGGTGCAGCCGCTCGCCCGGGCCGCCGGCGCCAATCAGGTAGTTGTCGCAGAACCACGACAGCATGCCGCCCCGGAAATAGGTCGGGTGCACGACGATGTTCATGTCCTTCTCGATGTTCATCGGCTCGTCGTTGCGAATGAGCGGGCGCTCGACCAGGTCGTAGCCTTGACCGTGGCAGTGCAGCCGCTTTTCCTCCGGGCGGCCGTTCTTGCGCATGAAGTCGTTATAGGCGGCGAAGATGTCCTTGCACGCCGCGCCCGGTTTGAGGAGGCTCAGATTGTATTTGCGCGCCTCCAGCGCAAACGCGTATTCGTCCTTCATCTGCTGCGACGCCTTGCCGACGACGCAGGTGCGGCCGAGCTCGGTGTACATGCCGCCGGGGCCGGCATCCTCGACCAGGAGCGCCACCGCGTCGCCGTCCTGAATGACGCGGTTCTGATAATGGCGCGCGGCGAACTGCACCGGCTTGCCGGCGGGCATCGAGGCGCACAGATAGATGCCGTGCTCGCTGCCGTGGCGCTGGCTGTAGCACTGGGCGATCGCGGCGATATCGCGGTCGCGCATGCCGGGCTCGATGGCGGCGAACGCGGCGCGCATGGCGCCGTCCTGCATGGCGGCGGCGCGCTTGACCAGCTCCTGCTCTTCGGAGCTCTTGATGACTTTGATTTTGTCGACCAGATCGGAGGCGTCGACGAATTTGGTGTTGGAGAAACGCCCCTTCTGCATGTAGTCGACCATGGCGAACGACATCTGATAGGTGCCGACCAGGCCGATGGTGCCGCCCGCATAGGGCGCCAGCGCCTTGGCGGCCAGCTCCGGATCGTACGGCGCGGTGTAGTAGCAGGACGCGTAGCTCGGCGTCGTGTACCAGGTCTTGACGCCGCGACGGATGCCGTCGCTCTTGCCGTTGAGCTCGTTGATGCCGCCGAACGGACCCTGGCTTACCAAGGTCATGAGATCGTCGCGGGGAAACACCACGGTGAGCGGATAGCCGTTGGTCGCCGGCAGGTCGGTGAAATATTTGACGTAGCCGCCCATCTGGTCGGAGTTGTTCTGCATCAACAGCACGTCGATCTTGTCGCGCTCCATGGCGGCGCGCACCGCGGCCCAGCGGCGTTCGAGCTCCGCCGTCGAGATCGGCGTCTGCAGGCGTTCGGACAATTGCTCCATTTTCTTTACTCCTGGCTTCCGTCAATGCGGAACCACATTGATCATCTTATCAAGGTTGCCGGAGAGGAAGC
>JASHQO010000454.1 GCA_030039105.1 Xanthobacteraceae bacterium | reverse complement strand
CGGATCGTTCGTGGCGCGCGCCGCGCCCGAAGCGGCAGCGGGTGGCAACATCCGCTGGCGTGGCGCGGCCAATACATTTGCGCCTTTCGGCGCTCCGCCTCCCCTCGCTTTATTTGGAGGCGATGCTTTCGTAGCCTTCGTTTCTTGGCTTTCCGTTTTTTGGCTTTCCGTTTCTTGGCTTTCGTTGTCCGCTTTTTCGCTCGCACGCGCTTCGCGAGAACGAGAGCGCTTGCCTTGCTCCCCCGCGCCAGAGCGGGAAGAGCGGGATGAGTTTTGGTTGAATCGTTATTCCGCCCGGTTTGCGTGCTTTTTCGCCCTCTCCCGCGCGGACGCGGAGGAGGATAAGATCGCCGCCAGGGAGACACGCCATGTTCCTGCGCAATCACTGGTACGTCGCCGCGTTCGATCACGAAATCGGCCGCAAGCCGTTCGCCCGCACCATCCTGGGCGAGCCGGTCGTGTTCTATCGCACCGAGCAGGGCGCTGCGGTGGCGATGGAGGACCGCTGCGCCCACCGGCACTTGCCGCTGTCCATGGGCAAGCTCGTCGGCGACGAGCTGCAATGCCACTATCACGGCGTTCGCTTCGGCAGCGACGGCCGCTGCACCCGCATTCCCGGCCAGGAGCAGATTCCGCGCTCGGCCAAGGTCAAAACCTATCCGCTCGCCGAGCGCTATCGCTGGCTGTGGATCTGGATGGGCGATCCGGCGCTGGCCGACCCGGCAAAGATCACCGACTTCCACTGGCTCGACGATCCGCAGCATTGGGGCGCCAAGGCGTCGTACCTGCACGTCGAGGCGAACTGGCAGCTCGTGGTCGACAATCTGCTCGACCTGACGCATCTCGCCTTCGTGCACGACACCACCATCGGCAACCTGGCGCTGGCCGAGCACGCCAAGGTGCAGGTGACGCGGGCGCCGAGCAACGTCGTGGTGACGCGCTGGATCATCGACCGGGAGCCGCCGCCGACCTTCCAGAAGGTTGGCGGCTTCGCCGGCCACGTCGACCGCTGGCAGATCATCGACTTCGTGCCGCCGGCGTTTCTGCGGCTCGACGTCGGCGCCACGCCGACCGGCACCGGCGCGCCGGAAGGCAGGCGCGTCGGCGGCATCGGCATGCGCAATCTCAACGCCATCACGCCGGAGACCGAGACCACGTCGCATTATTTCTGGGGCCAGGCCCACGACTTCGACGTCAAAAACCCGGAGACGACCAATCGCATCTTCGAGCAGATCAGGACCGCGTTCCACGAGGACGTCGCCGTGTTCTCGGCGCAGCAGCGCAACATGGAGACGCTGCCGGGGGCGCCGCAGTTCGACATCGCCGCCGACGCCGGCACCATCGCCGCGCGCCGCATCTTGTCGCGGCTCTACGACGAAGAGCAGGGCGCCAGGCCGGTCGCGGCGGCGGAATGAAAATCTTTCTCCCCGCTATCGCCGGGCAGGAGAACTCAGATCCAGTCCTTCCACTTGAACCAAAGCAACGGCAGCAGCGCCGAGATCACGATCAATGCCAGTCCCCACTGATAGCCCCATGCCCAGTCGTATTCGTGGATGTTCTTGAAATTCATGCCGTAGATGCCGGCGACCAGCACCGGCGGAATGCCGACCACCGAGGCAATGGTCAAAACCTTGATCACGTCGTTCTGGTCGATATTGATGATGCCGGTGGCGGCGTCCTGCAGCAGTTGCACGCGGCTCACCAGGCCTTCGGAGAACTGCACCAGCGAGGCGATGTCGGATGATACCGACTGCAGCCGCGTCGTCATCTCGGCGGTGATCCATTCGTGACTGCGATCCACGGTGAACTTCGCCATGCGGTCGAGGCAGACCAGCGTGTAATGGATGCGCGCCATGCGCTCGCTGGTGCGCCCGGTGCGCATCATCAAGCGCCGCAGCATCGTGGTGTCGCGCGCCAGCTCCTTGGCATGCTCCGGCCGGAAGATGGCATGCGAAGCCTCGTCGAGATCGCGGCCGGAGGCCTCGAGCAGATCGGCCAGGCGATCGATCAGCGCTTCGAGAATGCGCACGAAGGCGGTGGTGGATTCGAGCTTGGGGTCGGCGCCGCAGTCTTTCGCCACGTCGTCGAACGCCGCCGAATTGCCGGACCGGACCGTCATCAGCACCTGTTTCGACAGCACAAAGCCGGTCGGCGACGGAAGCCACGGCTCGTTCTCCGCGGCAACGATCAGCGGCGCGGTCATGTAGAGTGCGCCGTTCTCGACCCGCAGCCGGCTGGTGGCCTCGATCTCGTCGAGATCGGCTTTGCTCGGCACCCGAAGGCCGAACGCCTGCTGGAAGGCGCGGCGCTCGGCGCCGGTCGGGTCGACCAGGTCGATCCACTTTTGGCCGGCCAGCGAACCGGCCGCGGCGCGACTTTGCGGATAGGCGTTCAACATCCGCGGGCCTCGACCATAACCTTCTGGAATCGTTGAAAAAGCCGTTAAGCCGACGTTAAACGCTTCAGCCTAAATTAACCAGAGGGTCGGCGTCGGGGAAAACCGCGCCTTGGCCGCGATAGCGTGCTGCTCCTTGGTGTCGGTGGCGTAGGTCGAGTTCAGTCATGGCGCGCGGTCGCTTCGTCCGAGCCCTTCGCATCCGTCGCCGCGGCGCGGCGGCCGCCGTGCTGCTCGGCATCTGGGCCTTTGCCGCGCCAAGCGCCGCGCAGGATGACGGCACGGTCACGGCGACGCTGACCGGCACGGTCAACGACGGCTACGCCCGCCTCGTCATCGACATGAGCGAATACGACGACGCCACTGTCCGCCTCGCCAACAATATCCTGGTCATCACCTTCAAGCGTCCGATCGACGTCGGTGTCGACCGCATCGCCACGCAAATTCCCGAATACATCGGCGCGGCGCGGCGCGATCCCGACGGCCTGGGCGTCCGCCTGGCGATGGCACAGCAGGTGACGATGAATGCGACGCCGGCCGGCGAAAAACTGTTCGTCGATCTGCTGCCGACCTCATGGAGCGGACCGCCGCCCGGCCTGCCGCCCGACGTGATCGCCGACCTCGCGCGGCGCGCCCGGCTGGCCGAGCAACTGGAGCAAAAGGAGCGGCAGGCCAACGCGCAGCAGCGGCAAACGGCCGAAGCGGTGCGCGTGCACGTGGCGACGCAGCCGACCTTCACCCGCTACGTCTTCGCCGTGCCGCCCGCCACGTCGGTATCGTCCGACCGCGCCAAGAACAAGCTGACCCTCGGCTTCGACGCGCCGATCAAGTTCGATCTCGCCGACGCGCTGGCCGCGCTGCCGCGCGCGGTCGGCGGCATCGAGACCGAGACGCGCAACGATTCGGCGCTGGTGCGCTTCACGCTGCTCGGCAAGGTCGACGTGCGCACCTTCCGCGATAGCGGCGGCTATGTGCTCGACATCGTCGGCACCGACAGCGCGCCGGAGCAGGACAGCGTCGCACCCGCGGCGCCCGCCGCCGCTGCTGCGCCGGCGCCCGCGCCGCAGCAGAGCGCCGCACCCGACAGCGC
>JASHQO010000453.1 GCA_030039105.1 Xanthobacteraceae bacterium | reverse complement strand
ATTGCCAATATCGTCAACCTGCCGTTCAGCCACAATAGCGACAGCAATCGGTTGTTCTGGCGCGTCGACGGCAACACCATCCTCGGCCGCTTCTATCTGATGCACATGTTGTGCATACGGCCCGAGGTCACGAATTTCCTCATCGGCTCGTCCTGCGATTATTCGTTCATTCCCGAAATGTGCCCGTCGGGCAATGTCGACGCCATCACCGATTCCGACGAGTATCTGGTCGTCGAGATGCAGGCTCGCTCGCACGAGTCGAAATTCCTGCGTCCCGGGCCGATCCAGGTGACGCCGCTGGCCAAGAGTCTCAGCGAATGGACCACCGGCGTCCATCGCAACAATGCCAATTACTCCCTGTTCTTTCACGCCGACGAACTGCCGCCCGAGGTCAATCGCAGCATCGCGGAAGCCGACAAGTTCGTGGCCGAAGTGGCACAGCATCTCAGCCGCAAGCCGCAACCCTATCGAGGCCACCCTTATTGGCACGGCGCCATGGCGGCGTTTCACGAGGTCGGCGGCCGCAGGCTCAACAACGAGGAATGGGTCTACGCGCTCGGCCTGCCGGAGACCCCCAATAAGCTGACCAATTGGCTGCTCTGGCATTCCAAATTCGCCTTGATGGGCAAGCCGCCACACGTGCTGCCGTGGCACCCGGCATGGCCGGATTTCCAGACCGTGATCCGCGAGATCGACTCCTTCTTCAGCGCTCCGGACCAGCGCATGCTGCTCTTGTCGAACGAGCCGACCCCGTTCAGCGTCGCGCTCGCCGACAACGGCGAGCGTACTCATCGGCTGCGCTGCCGGCCGTTCTTGAACAATCCGCCCGAGCGCTACGAGCGGCTGCATAACAAATTTGATCTGTGCCTGCTCGAACTCAGCGAAGCCGACATGGAAGACGGCGGCGAACTGACCGACCGGATCGTGCCGCTGCTCAAGAGCGGCGGCCGCATCGTTCTTTTCGTGCTGAACCGGCGCATCGTCGATAAATCCGGCGAGTTCGGCTACAGCGTCACGTACCAGAGCTCGCGCTTCATCCGTTCCAGCGCGGTGCCGACCGAAATCCATTTCGTGCCCTCGAATGCGCCCCGGCGCTGGGGCCGCAGCGGCATGTCACGGCTGCGGCGGTGGATGAACCGCAACGTGTGGCTCACGGCCCCGCTGACTGCGGTCGCCGCGTCCTTCCTGCTGCTGTGCTCATTCATCGGCAATATCGATGCCTGGCGGACAACCCGGCGCGTCGCCGGCCGTGGCCATCTGTCGAGCTTCATCATGCGGCTCACCGTCGATGCACCGAAGATTCCAGTGTCGCGCCAGGCGTGCGCCGAAGCGGCGCGCGAGAAGCGCGAGGCCAGGTCCGCGAGCGCCGCTCAGCCGGTAACCAATGAAACGCGCGAGCCACAATACAACCGTTGCCTGGATTTGCGCGAGACGATCGGACTCACCTCGCTTGGCCTGATGACCAACCAGGTCTGGTACGACGATCCGCGGCGGCTGACGTTTCTGCTCGCGCGCTACAAGTTCGTCGCCAAGATGCTGGCCGGCCGCCGCAATGTCGGCGAGGTCGGCTGCGGCGATGCCTTCGGCACCCGCGTCGTGCTGCAGGAGGTGCCGGACGTCACGGTCTACGATTTCGACCCGCTGTTTATTCAGGACGTCCGCACCCGCCGCGACGATAAATGGCCGCTGAAGGCCGAGGTCCACGATATCGTCGCCGGTCCGTTGCCGCGCAAGCACGAGGCGCTGTTCTCGCTCGACGTCATCGAGCATATAGCGCCGCACAACGAGCACGCCTACTTGTGCAATCTGTGCAACTCGCTGACCGCGGACGGTATGCTGATGATCGGCACGCCGTCGCTGGAATCGCAAGCTTATGCCTCGCCGCCGAGCAAGGCCGGCCACATCAACTGCAAGACCAGTATCGAGCTCAAGGCGCTGCTCGAGAAGTATTTCATGCACGTGTTCATCTTCTCGATGAACGACGAGGTCGTGCATACCGGTTTCTCGCCCATGGCACATTATCTGTTCGCCTTGTGCTCGATTCCCAAGTGGGAAGGAAGCGACTTCCAGCGACGGTCGAGCGGCGATGAGCGCGAATTCGCCATTTGCGAGGCACCCGACGGCACCGGGTATTACGTGCGCGTGACCCATCCCAATAACGAGCCTGAACGAATCGAAGGCTTTGCCACGGTCGCCGACGCGGCGCGCTGGATCGGCGCCCGGGCGCTGGAATGGTCCAAGGCCGAACGTCCGCCGCTCGCTTGAGCCGAACTTGAGCCATGGCGTCACGTCTGCGGATCGGGATCGACTTCGACAACACCATCATCACCTACGACGAAGTGTTCCGAGCCGCCGCCAAGGCCCAAGGGCTGGTCGATGCCGATTTTGCTGGCAGCAAACAAGCGGTGCGTGACACCATCCGGCGCCTTCCCGACGGCGAACTGGCCTGGCAGCGGCTGCAAGGTCAAGTCTACGGAAAAGGCATCGGCGGAGCCAAAATGGTCGCCGGCGTCGCGCCGTTTCTCCGCCGCGCCCGGGCCGAGGACTGTGCAGTCGTCGTCGTGAGCCACAAGACCGAATACGGCCACTTCGATCCCGATCACGTCAATCTGCGCACCGCAGCCCTCGAGTGGATGGCGGGGCAGGGCCTGTTCGATGGCGGTCGCGGCGTCGCCTTGGCGGAAGTTTATTTCGAGAGCACGCGTGCGGAAAAGCTCAAACGCATCGCCGCGCTATCGCTCACCCATTTCATCGACGACCTTGAGGAAGTGTTGACCGACCCAGGCTTCCCGCCTGACGTCGAGCGCATCCTGTTCGCCGAGGACACGCCGCCGGCCGGTCCCTATGTCTGGTGTCCGACCTGGCGCGATATCGAGCGACAGGTCTTTGGCGGAGTAACATCATGAGTGCCCCGGATGCGGGCCTCGCTCAGGCTACCGACGTGGCGGGAGCGCTCCTCGGCAGGGCCGTTCGGGTCAGCCGTCTTTCGACCGGCGGGCGCAACAGCCGGATCTGGCGGGTCGAGAGCGGCGACCACGCCTTTGCGCTCAAGCAATATCCGCCGCGCTGCGACGATCCACGCGACCGGCTCGCCACCGAGGTCGGCGCGCTGCACTTGATGGAACGCTACAGCATCGTCACCGTGCCGCGCGTGCTCGGCGTCGACGCCGAGCACGGCTACGCGCTCTTGAGTTGGATCGACGGCGGCGACGTCACCGCGATCGGCGACGCCGACATTGACGCGGCGGTCGCATTCCTGACCGCTATCCACGCTCTGCGCACCACGCCCTGGGCTGTCGAGCAGCCCAGGGCGGCCGAGGCTTGCCTGTCGGGATTCGAGATCGAGCGGCAAATGCAGGGCCGTCTGGCGCGGCTGCGGGACGTCGCCCGAAACGAAGGACAACTTGTTGATTTCATTAGCGGTTCGTTGGTTGACCGACTCGCCTTCGAGAGCGCCAAAGCGAAGCATCGCGTGGCGGCGGCCGGCCTTGCTTTTGACGCCGAACTCCCGCAGGAATGGCGCAGCCTGGTGCCGTCCGATTTCGGTTTCCACAACAGTCTGCGGAAGCAGGACGGATCGCTGGCCTTCGTCGATTTCGAGTATTTTGGCTGGGACGATCCTGTGAAACTCACCGCCGACATCCTGCTGCATCCGGGCCGCGTGCTCGCGCCGCGGCAGCGCCAGCGGTTCCGGCAGGCGGCGACGGGGCTCTACGGTGCCGATCCAGCCTTCGCGGTCCGCCTGTCCGCTTATCTGCCGCTGTTCGGTCTACGCTGGGTGCTGATCCTGCTCAACGAATTCATCCCCGAGCGCTGGCAGCGGCGCGTGCTGGCGGGCGAAATCGCCAGTTGGAGCGAGGTGAAGTCGCGCCAGTTGATGCAGGCGCGCGCGTTCCTCGCCGCACTTGCCGACAAGGTGGAGGCTTAAGCGATGGCAGCCCAGACGGGAGCGAACATCGCGCCGGTGCTCAATCTGGCGACGCCGCCGCTCGACGAGCGCTCCAAATATCTGCGCCGCCTCGTCATTCGCACCTTGCACGGCGGCGAGCGCGGCCATGTCGGCTCCTCGATGTCGCTCGTCGAGATCATGCGCGTGCTCTATGACGATGCGCTGCGTTATCGCTCCAACGAACCGAAATGGCCGGGCCGCGATCGCATGATCCTGAGCAAAGGCCACGGCTGCATCGCCCAATACGTCATGCTGGCCGACAAGGGTTTCATTCCGCTGGAGGCCCTCGACACCTTCTGCCGGCGCGACTCCATTCTCGGCGGCCATCCGGAAGCGGCCAAAGTCCCGGGCGTCGAGGCGTCGACCGGCGCGCTCGGCCACGGCCTGTCCTACGGCGTCGGCATGGCGCTCGCGGCGCGGATCGAGAAACGCGACAGTCGCGTCATCGTCGTCATGGGTGACGGCGAGATCAACGAAGGCTCGGTGTGGGAGGCGGCGCTGTGCGCCGGCAAGCACAAGCTCTCAAATCTCACCGCCGTCATCGACTATAATAAGATTCAGTCGGCCGGCCCGACCCGGGAGATTCAGGATCTCGAGCCGCTGCTCGACAAGTGGCGCGCCTTCAACTTCGCCGCCGTCGACGTTGACGGCCACGACGTCGAAGCGCTGCGCGCCGCCTTCGATCGTTTGCCGCTAGCCGCCGACCGGCCGAGCGCCATCATCTGTCATACTGTCAAGGGCAAGGGCATTGCGTTTGCCGAGAACGACGCCAATTGGCACCACAAGTCGAAGATCGCCAACGACGTGGTGACCAAACTCTACGCCGCCCTGGAGTGACGCATGCGCCAGACCTGCCTCAACATGGTCTACGACCTCGCCAAGCGCGATAAGCGCGTGCTGTTCATCGGCTCCGACCTCAGTCCCGGCCTCCTTGCCGACATGAAGAAGGAGATGCCCGAGCGCTGGTACATGGAGGGTATCACCGAAGCCAACGTCATCGGCATGGCGGCCGGCTTCGCCATGGAAGGCTACGTGCCTTTCGTCAACACCATCGCCACGTTCATCACGCGCCGCTGCTACGAGCAGGTGGCGGTCGATCTGTGCCTGCACGAATTGCCGGTGCGGCTCATCGGTAACGGCGGCGGCCTAGTCTATGCGCCGCTCGGCCCGACTCATCTCGCCATCGAAGACATCGCCATCATGCGCGCGCTGCCGAACATGACAGTCACGGCGGTGTGCGACGCCAAGGAGATGGTGCGGCTGATGAACGCTACCATCGACTGGCCGAGCCCGATCTACATCCGGCTGGCCAAGGGCGGTGACCCCGTGGTCAGCCGCGAGGAGAACGGCTTCGCGCTAGGCCGGGCGATTCCGATGCGGCGGGCGCGCTCGCGGCGTTCGATCGTGCTGATGGCGACCGGGGTGATGACGACAAACTGTCTCGCAGCCGCCGATCTGTTGGCGAAAGACGGA
>JASHQO010000452.1 GCA_030039105.1 Xanthobacteraceae bacterium | reverse complement strand
CCTCGTTGGTGCCGTAGGTCACCGGGCGGCCCGGTGCCTTGCGGCGGCCGCGCAGCCTGATCCAGCCGGTTTCCAAGAGCACGTCGAGAGTGCCCTTCGACGTCGACACGCCGCGGATCTCTTCGACCTCGGCGCGCGTCACCGGCTGGTGATAGGCGACAATGGCGAGCGTCTCGATGGCGGCGCGCGACAGTTTCCGCGTCACCACAGCTTCGTGGGTCAGGAGCCACGCCAAATCGCTCGCCGTACGCAGCGTCCACTTGCCGGCAACACGAACCAGATTGACGCCGCGCGGCTCATACTCCCTCTGCAATTGGGTGAGCAGCACGCGCACGTCGACGCCGGCCGGCAGGCGCTTGGCCAGAAGCTTTTCGTCGAGCGGCGCCTCGGCGGCGAACAGCAAGGCTTCAAGAATGCGCAGCTCTTCCGTGCGCTCGACCTTCTCGACTTCCTTGCCCTTGTCGCCGACGATGACGCGCATCTCAGCCACTTTCCCCATAGGCTTCCCCATCGGATCGGACTTCCTCTTACCCATTCCCCGTTTCGGCGGTCGCGCCGCCTTCTCCCGTACTCTGTCGTTTACGCACATAAAGCGGCGCGAAGGCCGCGTGTTGATTCACTTCGAGATGGCCCTCGCGCACCAGTTCGAGCATCGCGGCGAAGCTCGAGGCCAGCACCGTCACCTTCATCGACGGCTCGACCAGATATTCGGCGAGATATTGGTCGAGCGGGCTCCATTCCATGGAGAGGCCGATCAGCCGCTCCACAGCCTCACGCGCTTCGGCCAGCGACCACACCGTGCGCTTGGGCACGCGCACGAAGGACCGCACCTGGGTCTGTCGCCGCGACGCGTAGGCGGTGAGCAGGTCGTAGAGCGTGGCCGACCATTCCGGACGCTTGATCTCGGCGATCGGCTCGGGCAGGCCGCGTTCAAACACTTCGCGGCCGAGCTGCGGACGGTTCAGGAGCTGCTCGGCCGCATTACGGATGGCCTCGAGCCGCCGCAGCCGCAGCGCCAGCGCGTTCGCCATGTCCTCGGCGCTCGGCCCGTCGGGCGCATGCTGCTCGGGCAGCAACAGCCGGGATTTCAGATAAGCGAGCCACGCCGCCATGACCAGATAGTCAGCGGCAAGCTCGAGCCGCAGCTTTCGCGCCGCTTCGATGAAAACGAGATACTGGTCGGCGAGCGCCAGAATGGAGATTTTTGCGAGATCCACCTTTTGTTGGCGCGCGAGAGTGAGCAGAAGGTCGAGCGGGCCCTCAAAACCCTCGACGTCGACGACCAGCGCCGGCTCGTCCGAGGCGCGCTCGGTCAGCTCGCTGTCGAATTGATCGTCGACGTTCATGCCATTCCTCGGGCCGGTTGCCAGACGCGGGCCAACAGACGAGCGAATTCGGCCCGGCTCGCCGCAAGGTCGATGGGCACCGGCTTGCGCTTTTGCGCCAGCGCCGCTGTTGCGCGCTGCGCTGCCGCGCCGGCAAGCTCCGGAACCGCAGCGGCAACCGCGCGCATTTCCGCAAGCTCGCCGTTGCAATGCAGGACCATGTCGCAGCCCGCCGCGATCGCCGCGGCGCTACGCTCGGAAATCGAGCCCGACAAAGCCGCCATGGAGATGTCGTCGCTCATCAAAAGGCCCCGGAAACCCATCGAATCACGAATCACGCCGCCCACTATAACCGCCGACGTGGTGGCCGGCGCCACGGGGTCGATGGCGCTAAACACAACATGTGCGGTCATGCCGACCGGCAAGCGGGCCAAGGGTCGAAAAGCGGCAAAATCGGTCGCCTCGAGCGTTTCCCGATCAGTGCTGACCACCGGCAGCCGCTTATGGCTGTCGGCCGTGGCGCGGCCGTGGCCGGGGATGTGCTTGAGGACCGGCAGCGCGCCGCCATCGCACAAGCCTGCGGCAACCGCCGCGGCGATGGCAGCCACCTTGACGGGCTCGGTGCCATAGGCGCGGTCGCCGATCACCGCGTCGGCGCCTGCGACCGGAACGTCGGCAACCGGCAGGCAATCGACATCGATGCCGAGTTCCGCAAGGTCGCCGGCGATCAGGCGCCCACCCAGGCGCGCGGCGGCGAGCCCTGCCTGGCGATCCAGATCGTAAAGCGCCCCGTAGGCGGCGCCCGGCGGGTATGTCGGCCAATGCGGCGGGCCGAGGCGCTGCACCCGCCCACCCTCCTGGTCGATCAGCACGGGGGCGTCGCGACCGACCGCGGTACGGAACTCGGCGACCAAACGGCGCAGCGGCGCGGAACCCGCGACGTTGCGAGCAAAAACGATGAAACCCCAGGGCTGCGTGTCGCGAAGGAACATGCGTTCCGCGTCGGTCAGCACGGGACCGGATAGGCCGGTGATGAATGCACGCATTGCGCGCCGGTTAGCCTGCGCGTACGGCCGGGGTCAAGCGCAGCCGCTAGTTCTTCTGCACGATACAGCTACCGCCGGCAGCTTTGATACTGCTGCACAGGCTGGCAGCGGCCTCAGCCGAACCGAACGGCCCGACCATGGCGCGGTAGTAGGTGCCCTTCTCGGCCAAATCGGCGCGGTGGATGATCGGCTGACGGTTGCCGAGCTGGGTCGGGTATTTGGCCTGCAGCTCGCGGAACGCGCTCTGGGCCTCAGCCTCGCTGCGCTGCGAGGTGACCTGCACCGCATAGCCGCCCGCGGCCGGCGCTGCGGCGGCAGGCGTGGTCGCAATAGGTGCCGTGGCAGCAGGCGCCGTGGCGACAGGAGCACTGGGTGGCGGCTCGGCGTGCGCGACGCGGGTGCGTGGCGGCGGTTCGACCGCGGGCGCAGCGCTCTGGCCACCCGGAACGAGCGAAAGCGGCGCGTTCGAGCCCTTGGGCGCTGAGACTGACGGGGGCGCCGGTCGCGGCGTCGGTTCGGCCGTCCGTGCTCGCGGTGCGGGCGCCGGCGCAGCCGCAGGTGCGACAGGCATTGGGGCGGCGGCTGAGGCATCGGCTCCCTGATCGGGCCGGATCGGCACGGTGTGAATTTTCTTCGGCTCCGTCGATGGCGCTTGCGGCTGGGCCGGAGCGGTCGCCTTCGGCGCAACGGGGGTCGACGTGGGAGTGGCCGGGGCCGGCACCTGGCCGATCACGTTGGGCGCGGACGGAGCGTCAAACGGGCTTGGCGTCGCGCCGGGCGCGGGCGCCACCGGAATTGTCGACAGCACCCGCGGCGGTGCCGGCGGCGGCTGAACCGGCACCGGCTGCTCCTCCCGCGGCATCAACTGCGCCGGCGCCGACGGATTGACACCGGAGGCTGTGTTGGCCGAGCCAGACGGCGGCGTCGGCACGATCTTGTTCGGTCCGTCCGCGGGCTTGATGATCGGCGGCAGCGAGGGCACCAAGATCGCGCCTCCATACAGGGCGCGGTACGCATAGGCGCCGGCGGCGCCAATCAACACCAGGCCGAGGACCGCGAGAACGATGGCGAGGCCGCTGCGCCGCGTCGTCCCCGTGCTGTCGTCGTAGTCTTCTGGAATGTCGGATTCATCGTCCCATTGCTCGTCGTAGTCGTCGTGGGACTGCGGCGCCAAGTCCGGGACCTGCCGGGCGACGGCGTGTGGCGGCTCTTCGCGATAGCGCGGCTCGTATGATCGCGTTTCGTCGTGCGGATCGTCGCGGTATTGCTCGTCGTACTCGTCGTCATCGTGGTAGCGCGCCTCGTAAGGCTGCGGCGCCGGCTCGGCATGGCGCGGAGCGGGCGCCGCGGCGCGGGTGTCATCATGCTGCGCGTGGCCACGATCCAGCGGGTAATCGGGCAAGCGCGGTTGGGCGTAGCTTTCGTCCGCGTGCGGCTGCTGCTCGTCGGCGGAACGCTCGTCCTCCGCCCAGTCCTGGTCAGCGGCTGGCTGATCCAGCGTCTGTACCGAACCGTTGTATCGCGCGGTGCGATCGAACTCGTTGATCCGCTGCCGCTGGCCGATCAGGCGGGCCAGATCGGCAAGCGGATTGTCGCCGAGGTCGCCGGCCTTAAGCTCGACGTTCTCGCGCGCGATCGGGTCGCGGCTGCGGTTAGCGCGGAAAGTGTTGTCGGCCATGTAGTCCCGCCTCGGTTCAGGCGTTACGCGATACTGATCTGATTCCCCGTCGTCCGCACGCTTAGGCCCCGATCGAGCCGTGCGGCTACCGCATCTCGCTCGGCGCCCCAACCCCGAGCAACCTCAAACCCGATGCCAGAACGGTGACGACCCCTTGTACAAGCACAAGACGCGCAACAGTCATTTGTCGATCATTCTGGATAATGAAGCGTAAATGTGGCGCGGTATTACCCAGGGTCCATAAAGCATGGAATTCGCTGGCTAAATCGAACAGGTAGAAGGCAATGCGATGCGGCTCATGGGCCGCCGCCGCGGCCTCCACGACCCGCGGATAAAGCGCGATTTGTCGCATCAGAGCAAGTTCCGCGGGGTCGGCCAGCCGCTCCAGGCCGGCGCTGTCGGCCAGGCTTGCGACGTCGTCGGGCAGATCGGGAAAGGCAGCCCGCGCGTTGCGAAACACCGAATGGCCGCGGGCATGGCCATATTGGACGTAGAAAACCGGGTTGTCCCGCGACTGCTCGATCACCTTGGCGAGGTCGAAGTCCAGCACCGCATCGTTCTTCCGGAACAGCATCATGAAGCGCACTGCGTCGCCGCCGACTTCCTCGACCACCTCGCGCAGCGTGACGAACTCCCCTGCCCGCTTCGACATGGTGATCGGCCGGCCGGCGCGCAAAAGCTTGACGAGCTGCACGACTTTCACATCGAGCTCCGCCTCGCGATCGCCTTTCAGCGCAGCCACCGCCGCCTGCATGCGTTTGATGTAGCCGGCGTGGTCGGCGCCCCAGACGTCGATCAAGGAGCGAAAGCCGCGGTCGATCTTGGTGCGGTGATAAGCGATGTCCGAGGCGAAATAGGTGTACGAGCCGTCGGACTTCTTGAGTGGACGATCGACGTCGTCGCCGAATGCGGTGGATCGGAACAGAGTCTGCTCGCGATCCTCCCAGTCCTCGACCGGCGCACCCTTCGGCGGCGGCAAACGTCCCTCATAGACATCGCCGCGTTGCCGCAGCCACGCGATCGTATCGGCCACGAAGTCGGTTTTGCCATCGACCAGCGAGCGCTCCGAAAAGAACACGTCGTGCTTGACGTTGAGCGCGGCGAGATCGGCGCGCACCGCCGCCATCATCATCTCGATCGCTTTCGTGCGCACGATGGGCAGCCATTCGGCTTCGGGCCGCTTGGTCAGCGCGTCTTTGTATTGCGTGGCCAGCGCCGCACCGACCGGTTTCAGATAATCGCCCGGATAAAATCCTTCGGGGATGGCGCCGACATCTTCGCCCAAAGCCTCGCGATACCGTAGATAGGCGGAGCGGGCGAGCACGTCGACCTGAGCGCCGGCGTCGTTGATGTAATATTCGCGCACCACCTTCGAGCCGGTGAAGGCCAGCAGGTTCGCCAAGGCATCGCCGAACACGGCGCCGCGGCAGTGACCGACATGCATGGGCCCGGTCGGGTTGGCCGATACGTATTCGACATTCACCGCCGTGTCGCCCCCGATGGCGCTCGTGCCGTATTGCGCGCCCAGATGCACAGCACCGCGCAAAGCGTCGATCCATGCGGCGGGTTTCAGGTTGATGTTGATGAAGCCGGGACCGGCGACACCGACTTTCTCGACCTGAGCGTCGGCGCGCAGCTTTTCTGCAATCGCCTCGGCGAGCTCGCGCGGTTTCTTGCCGGCATCCTTGGCCAGCACCATGGCGGCGTTGGTGGCAATGTCGCCATGCGCCGGATCGCGCGGCGGCTCGACGGTGACGCGCGATTGATCGACGCCGGCGGGCAAGACGGCGGTGGCCGCGTCGCGGACGCGGATCAGAGCATCGGCAAAAATGTTCTTCGTAGCCATGTTACGGGCGACGTTGAAAACGCGCCGCGCGCCTAACGCAATTCCGGGGTGGTGTCAAAAAGCCGCTCGTGCTCGGAGAGCGCAAAGCGATCGGTCATGCCGGCGATGAAGTCGGCGATGCGGCGGGCATGCGCCGCCTCGTCGAGGCGCTCGAGCCCCTCCTTCCACTCCGCCGGCAGGGCGCCCGGCTGCGCGCTGTAGTGCGCAAACAGATCGCGCACGACGCCTGCGGCCTGATCCATGACGTGCATGACGCGGGGGTGGCGGTACATGCGTGGCTTGAGGAAGTCCTTGATGGCGCCGTCGGCCGCGCCCATGGCCAGCGAAAAGCCAGCCACTGCCGCCGGCGCTTGCCGCACATCGTCGGCGGATGCCGGCGCCAGCGCCGCAAGCTTGCGTCGTGTCTCGGCAACGACGTCTTCGATCAACAGGCCGATCAGCCGGCGGATCAACTCATGCACCTGACGGCCGGCGTCGAGACCCGGATGGGCGGCGCGGATCTCGGCGATGATACGACCCGGCATTGCGACGGTGGCGATGTCGTCGAGATTGAACAGCGCGGCGCGCAAGCCGTCGTCGATGTCATGAGCGTCGTAGGCGATATCGTCGGCGACCGCGGCGATCTGTGCCTCGGCGCTCGGCAGGCTCCACAGCCGCAAATCCTGCTGCCGCGAATAGTCCAGGATCGTCTCGGGAATGCCGTGCTGCCGGTAGCGGCCGAGCGGCCGGCCGGCGCGATCCGTCAGCGGCCCGTTGTGCTTGACCAGGCCTTCGAGCGTCTCCCAGGTCAGGTTGAGCCCGTCGAAGTCCGGGTAGCGCCGCTCCAGCGTGGTGACCACGCGCAAGGTCTGTGCGTTGTGGTCGAAGCCGCCGAACGCGGCGAGGCAGGCGTCGAGCGCGCGCTCGCCGGCGTGGCCGAACGGCGGATGGCCGAGATCGTGGGCGAGCGCCAGCGC
>JASHQO010000042.1 GCA_030039105.1 Xanthobacteraceae bacterium | reverse complement strand
TGGCCGCCGCGGCCGACCGCATGCACGGGAAAGCGTGCCTCGATGAGCTGGGCCGGGTCGGCCGAGGTGCCGGCGGTGTAGAGCGGCGGATGTTGCAGCAGCCAGACCAACTCCGGCGCTTCACCCCGGGCGATCGCCGCCGCCCGCGCGTCCATGGCGGCAAGCGCCGCGTCATAGGCGACGTGCCCTTCGCTGATCCGCCACTCGACCGGCGCGGTGCCGGCCGGCGGAAGAAGCCCGATCGTCAGGTCGCTGCGCGTATTAACCACCGGGTAACCATGTCGTGACCATAGATATTCGCTACAGAATATAGGTCATCGTGGCGACCGAGTCCGCGGGGGGCCCTTGCCGACACTCGACAATGTCTCGATCGATATCGCCGTCGTGCTCGGCACCACGTCGATGCCGATCCACCAGGTGCTCCGGCTCGGCCGCGGCGCCATCATCGAGCTCGACGCCTCCGAGGAGGACGAGGTCAAGATCCTCGCCAACAACCTGTCGGTGGCCAAAGGCACGGTGATCGTCAGCGGCAACAAGATCGCGGTCGAGGTCAAAGAGCTGTTGCCGCGCTCGCCCGACGCGAAATAGGCCCTCGCCGGTCTCTTCGACTCGTCCTGACCGCGCTTGTCGCGGGCATCCACGTCTTTAGGGACCGTTTCTTTAGGGACCGTTTCTTTAGGGACCGTTTCGTCGGCAAGAGACGTGGATGGCCGGTCGAGCCCGGCCCTGACGTCGATAAGAGGCCGCCCGCAGCCCTTGTTCCCCCATGGCCGAACTGTTACATCCGCGCCGGTGCGCCGGCCGGGCGCGCATTCCACCCCATGCGGTCGTGGCGGAATTGGTAGACGCACTAGCTTGAGGTGCTAGCGGGGCAACCCGTGGAGGTTCGAGTCCTCTCGACCGCACCAGCCTAAAGTCGATGGCCGGACTTGTCGGTCGCCTTCGTCTAGTTCGACAGTTCGGGCGAGCGCGTCCAATTCAGCGACCGCTAGCCGCGGGTTTTCCTGCAGGGCGTATGAAAAACCGCCCCGACGGGGCGGCTCCTAGCCGTTAGTGGTTGGCGAGCGGCCGGTGGCCGACGCTATACCGCCTGGATGTTGCCCACGGCGATCTTGCCGGTGCGCCGGTCCTCTTGGGTATCGAAGGCCACCTTTTGGCCTTGCGCCAGCCCACGCATTCCGGCGCGTTCAAGCGCGGTGGCGTGGACAAAAACATCCTTGCTGCCGTCGTCCGGCTGAATGAAGCCGAAACCTTTCTGGTCGTTGTAGAACTTCACGGTGCCCGTATTCATATGGTTTCCCTTCGCGAATTGGATGCACTTGACCCCCAAGCCCCGTGGTCGCGGACTTGAGCCTCGTCATCGATGTTTGGAGGGTCTGAACGTGCGCCCGGCAGTGCGCGAAGGCGAAACGGCCCGATTGTCCGGCCAAAAGTCGATGGCGTGCTCATACGGGCCATGTATGTCTTTTGCAAGGCCGGCGAAAAGCCTGAAGACAACAGCGCGGGCGCAAGGAGGGCCGGGTAGGTTGGCCGAGCGCCGCGAAGCCCACGCGGAGGGTGATGTCGACGGCAACGACGTGGGAAGGGGCCGCAGCGCGCCTTTGCTCATGACTACGCTTGCTATGTTGCAGTGGGAACGATCAGGCCCTTGGTTTGTAGGTCGTCGAAGATCGCGCGAATGGTACTCAAAGCGTTGGCCCCATCGCCAACGAACAGCAGTCCTCCTGCCTGAACTTGGCCGTTGCCAACGTATAGAACACGACCAGACGCTACCTCGACCAGCCGCGCTTGGAATGTCGTCTGGCGACTGTAGCGGTAGGTTGGCGAAGCCGTCGCAGTGGTCGTGGTGTTTGCGACGCCGTTTACAGAAACGTTCGTCATATTTCCGAACGATGTTGCCGTGCCCGCTGCGTTCACAGATGTGGTTGAGGCTCCAAAGAACACTGTTCCCGCGTACTCCTTTTGCACGCCGCTATCGCCGACTGTCAGAACAAGCACAGCGTCAATGCCGTCTCGTCCTAATTCGGATTTGACCTCGGCGTCACTGTAAGTCCGAGTTGGTGGTAGGAGCGTGAGTGCATCTTCGGCGAGTACGCCGCGTTTCTTTGCTTCATTGGTTATGTCCGCTTGGAGGCTTGATGCCAATCCCGTTGGGGCAGCTACAAGTGCGGCCAAGCGTTGAACAGGATGCTGCGGCAACTGACGATCGGCATAACCTTGCATGTCAGTCGTAATGCACCCGGAAACACCGAGGGCCAACAGCACGAACGCGGGAACAAACATTCCCCGCATAGTACCCCCACAACTCTTTTCCCACTCTCAAGTTTGCGCGCTTTCAGATAACAATGCAATTGCGAAGAAAGTCGCCGCCGGGAACGTTTCAAGCAGGCAATTAGCGCCAGCATAGGCTGCTGTCTAACGAGCGTGGGCGGGAGCTAAGCTTTTCGTGACATTGCCGGACATGCGGATAGCTTTGCTCCGCAGCTTCGGCTCGGCAAGCCAACAGCATCAAAGCGCAGATGCGGCGATGCTCCGTCGGGCTTCAGTGCGGCGGCGTCGTCATCGCCGCCATGGTCGCGGACAGGTCGGCGTGCTGGCGGCCGGCGGCCGGGCGCACCCGCGCGTGGCGATGAACGAAGTAGCGGGCGCGGCGCGCTTCGGCGTGCTTGGTCAGGTCGGCGCGGGCCGGCCGTTCCGCTTGGCTCGGCGCCGCCGCGTCGGCCGCGGTTCGATCGGGGAGCGACTGCTCCTGCACCGGCCAGCCGATGTCCTGCAGGCTCGGGGCCGGCAGTTGCGCGGCGGTCGCCGGCATCGCCACGGCCACCTGGTAGGGCCACGGCGGCGTCGTAATGCCGGCTTCGACGGCGGCGGAATTGGCCTCGGGTCGGACCGTGGCGTGGGCTAGCGCGTAGCTTGGATCGAACGTGCCTTCGTCGGGCGCCGGCAGGTCGGCGGCTTCGGCAACCGGGCCATCGCCGAGCCTCGGCCAGCGCGGCCCGGCGCCGCTGTCGTCCATGATGGTCTGATCGGCCATCGACCAAGCCACCGTCCACACCGAGTGACTGGCGATCACCGGCGCGACGGTCTGCGACGGCACCACCTGCACGATGTGGAAGCCGTGCTCCTTCAACTGCTTCAGCAGGACCGGCAGCGCCGCCGCGGTCCAGGGATGGATATCGTGCAGCAGCAGCATGCCCTTGCCCTTCGCCTCGAGGCGGCTCATGGCGCGGGCGACGACTTGCGCCGCACCGATGTGGCGGAACCAGTCGTCGGCATCGACGTCGGTCGAGAACACGACCAAGTTGCGCGCGGCAGCCTCGTTCTCGACATAGTCGGTGCGGCCGAAGCCGGGAATGCGGAAGAACGGCGAGAGGCCGCCGGCTTCGCCGAGCGCCGCGCCGACATTGTCGATGCCGGTGTCGATCTCCCAGCGCACCTTCTCTTCCGATATCCGATCGAAGCGCAGCGGATGGTCCTGGCTGTGGGTGCCGATGGAGTGGCCTTCGGCATGGATGCGCTTGACCACGTCGGGATAGGCGTGGGCCATTTCGCCGACCAGGAAGAACAGCGCCTTGACGCATTGCGAGGCGAGCACGTTGAGCACGTTGGTGGTGTGCGGCGGCAACGGTCCGTCGTCGAAGGTCAGCGCCACCTCGTGGTCCTGCAGCGGCAGCGTCTCGGGATATTGCAGCGTGCCGAGATGCCGGTATTGGTCCGGATCGACGGTGATGACGCGGCTCGTGCCGATGGCGTCGGGATTGCCGGGGCAATCCTGTGCCCGCGCGGCGGTCGAAAGCGCCGCGGTCGAAAGCGCGGCGACCGCTCCGACTGCCGCGGCGAGCGCTGCGGCCCGAAAGAATGTCCGTGAATGACTCATGTCCTGCTTGGCTCCGGCCTTGCTTTCTCACCGGATACCGCACTCCCCTGGGCACCTTATTCATTTCGCCCCTGAACGGGGGATTAACAGCGGCCAGGTTACTGAGGCTGTTGATAACTAAGGCGTTTGGCTGCCTTTCCTTACCGTTAATCATGGCCGTCTAAGCTTCGGGCCGGGACCTGTGAGTGATGGGGCGTGAGTATGAAAGCCGCTGCGGCAGCCCGGACCGTGTGGGCGGCACTCAGGCGGCGCAAAGTTGGACCGGTCGTCGCGCCCGGTCGAGCCCCGCCAAGTCCGCCGCCGAACCAGATATCGACGGCAGCGCTGCGCGCCGCGGCTGCGCACATTTCCGCCCATGTGCTGATGACGCTTGCGGTGGCGATGCTGGCCTGCACCGTCGCGGGGTTCGTCGCCACCCTGCGCGAGGATCGCCGCCTGGCGGCCGAGCGGCATGCCGCGCTCGAGCTGGCGCTCGACCAGGTGCCCGGCGCGTTCGGCGAGGGCAGGCGTCTCGACGGCGCCAAGCTGCCGGTCATCGCCCGGCTTTCGGGCCTGAAGGATCTGCGCTTCGACAGCGCCGGCACCGGCATCGCCGGACGCGAGGTGCAGTCGGTGCATAATGACGCAGGCCGCATCGTCGGCTGGCTTAGCTGGGCGCCGGACCGCAGCCTGATCCGCGCCATGTATTGGCTGTGGAGTTTCGCCATCGCGTTTGCCGTTGCGCTCGGCATCTGCGCGTTCCGTTCCGTCGGCCTGATTGGGCGGTTGGCGCGCTTGCTGGCGGCGAGCTTGCGCACCATCCGCCGGCTGACCAGCGAAGACGCGCTGACCGGGCTGCCCAATCATCGGATCATGGTCGAGATGCTGGAGCAGGCGCTGGCCGAGCAGCGCGCCGGCGTCGTCGTGTTGGCGCTGATCGATCTCGACGGTTTTCGCGAGGTCAACGATACGGAAGGCCGCGCCGGCGGCGACGTGCTTCTCCGGAGCATCGCCGGGCGCTTCAACGACGGGTTGCCGGCTGGCGCCAAATTCGGCCGCTTCGACGACGATCAATTCGCGGTCATCCTGGCGAGCGACGATGTCGACGCCGCAAGCGCGCTCGCGGAGGCGCTGCGGGCGTCGCTCGAGCGTCCGATCTTCATGGAGCAGAACTGGCAGATTTCGGCCGGCATCGGCATCGCCGAGGCGCCGGCCGACGGCAAGACCGCGGAAGAGCTGTGCCGCCGCACCGACCTTGCCTTGCGCGCCGCCAAGCGCGCCGGCCGCGGCATGCTGCGGCACTTCGAGCCTCATATCGAGATGGAATTCTCCGAGCAGCGCTTCATCCGCCGCGAGCTGGAAGCGGCGCTCGCCGCCAATGCGCTGCAGGTCCATTATCAGCCCCTGGTTGCCGCCGCCGGCGGCGCCATGGTCGGCGTCGAGGCGCTGGTGCGCTGGATCCATCCCGAACGCGGCGCCATCGCGCCGGCAGTCTTCGTTCCGCTCGCCGAGAAGAGCGGGCTGATGCCGCAGCTCGGCGAATTCGTCCTGCGCCGGGCGCTAAGGGACGGCGCGCGCTGGCCGAACCTGACCATGGCGGTCAACCTGTCGCCGATCCAGATCCGCGATCCGAAGCTCGTCGATCTCGTCGGCGCCGTGATTGCCGAAAGCGGGATCGCGCCATCGCGGCTCATCTTCGAAGTGACCGAAGGCATCCTGATCGACGATCCGCAGGAAACTCTGCAGCGCCTCGAAGCGTTGCGCGGGCTCGGCGTCCGCATCGCGCTCGACGATTTCGGCACCGGCTATTCGAGCCTGAGCTATCTGCAGAAATTTCCATTCAGCCTGATCAAGATCGACCGCGCCTTCGTCGCTTCGCTCGGCGCCACCGGCCATGCCGGCGCCATCATCCAGTCGGTGGTCGCGCTCGGCCACGCGCTCGGCATGAAGGTGCTGGCCGAAGGCGTCGAGACCGACGAGCAGCGCGTGCTGCTGCGGCTCGCCGGCTGCGACGAGATGCAGGGCTTTTTGTTCGCGAAGCCGCGTCCTGCCGACGCCATCGACAGGGTGTTGGCCCGGTCGGTGGGCGGCCGTGCGACCGCGAAGCCGGCCGCCGCGGCGGTCGAGATGGCGGCCGCATCCTGACACGCCCGGGCCCAGCGACTATTTTATGGCCCACAGCCCCGCGCGGCCGTTGGCCTCGCGGGCTTTGAGGTCGTGGAGCGCGCCATGGTCCAGAACAGTTTTCCCGGCCTCGATTTCGGTCTTGGCAGCGACATCGACATGCTGCGCGATACCGTGCGCGCCTTTGCCCAGAACAAGATCGCGCCTTATGCGGACGAAATCGACCGCGCCAACAGCTTTCCGCGCGAGCTTTGGCCGCAGCTCGGCGAGCTCGGGCTGCTCGGCATCACCGTCGAGGAGGAGCTGGGCGGGGCAGGGCTCGGCTACCTCGCCCATTGCGTCGCCATGGAGGAGATTTCACGGGCCTGCGCCGCGATCGGGCTGTCCTACGGCGCGCACTCCAATCTCTGCGTCAACCAGATCCGCCGCAACGGCAGCGCCGCGCAGAAAAGCCGCTACCTGCCGAAGCTGATTTCCGGCGCCCATGTCGGGGCGCTGGCGATGTCGGAGCCCGGCGCCGGCTCCGACGTCGTCTCGATGCGCACCCGCGCCGACAAGAAGGGCGACCGCTACATCCTCAACGGCTCGAAAATGTGGATCACCAACGGCCCGGTAGCCGACACGCTCGTGGTCTATGCCAAGACCGATCGCACCGCCGGCGCCCGCGGCATCACCGGCTTCATCGTCGAGAAGACGTTTTCGGGTTTTTCGACCGGCCAAAAGCTCGACAAGCTCGGCATGCGCGGCTCCGATACCAGCGAGATTTTGTTTGAAGATTGCGAAGTGCCGGAGGCGAACGTGCTCGGCGTCGTCGGCAACGGCGTCAACGTGTTGATGTCCGGCCTCGATTACGAGCGCGCCGTGCTGGCGGCGGGCCCGGTCGGCGTCATGCAGGCCTGCATCGATCTGGTGCTCCCTTACGTGCACCAGCGCACGCAATTCGGCCAACCGATCGGCCGCTTTCAGCTCATCCAGGCCAAGCTCGCCGACATGTACGTGACGCTCAACGCGTCGAAAGCCTACGTCTATGCCGTCGCCCGCGCCTGCGACCGCGGCGAGACCACCCGCGAAGACGCCGCCGGCGCGATCTTGTATGCCGCCGAACGGGCGACCTGGATGGCGCTCGAAACCATCCAATGCCTCGGCGGCAACGGCTACATCAACGATTTCCCGGCCGGCCGGCTGCTGCGCGATGCCAAGCTTTATGAGATCGGCGCCGGCACCAGCGAAATCCGCCGCATGCTGATCGGGCGGGAAATTTTTGAAAAGACGCGGTAACCGCTTCGCTGGCAATGACGAGCGGTCACCCCAGCCGCCGGTCGAATTCCAGCACCGCGTTGAGCAGCACCTGCGCGCCGGCGGCGCATTCGTCGAAGCTCGTCGATTCCGTTTCGTTGTGGGAAATGCCGCCGGCGCAGGGCACGAAGATCATGGTGGCCGGCGCGACGCGGGCGACGTAAGCCGCGTCGTGGCCGGCGCCGGAGATCATGTCGCGCCAGGCGAAGCCGGCCTTTTCCGCGCCGATGCGCACGCATTCGATCGGCTCCGGAGCGAATTTGACCGGCGCTGACTGCCAGATGCGCGCTTCGGCGTATGTGAGCTGCAAGGCGGCGGTGACTTCGCCGAGCGCGGCGCGCAGTTTTGTCTCCATGGCGTCGAGTATCTTTTCGTCGGGACTGCGGAAATCGACCGAAAAGAACACCTCGCCCGGAATAACGTTGCGGCTGTTCGGCCGGTTCTCGATCAGCCCGACGGTGCCGACGGCGTTGGGCGCGTGCTCGCGCGCGATGGCGTCGATGCGCTCGATCATGCGCGCGGCGCCGATCAGCGCGTTCTTGCGCAGGCCTATCGGCGTCGTCCCGGTATGCGCCTCCTGACCGGTGATGGTGACATCGTACCAGCGGATGCCCTGCACGCCGTGCACCACGCCGATTTTTTTGCCTTCGGTCTCGAGGATCGGGCCCTGCTCGACGTGCAGCTCGAACATCGCGGAGAATTTTCGCGCTCCGGCCTTCTCCTCGCCCTGGTAGCCGATGCGCTTAAGTTCCTCGCCAAACGTCTTGCCGTCGCGGTCGGTGCGGCCATGGGCGTAGGCGGCCGAAAACACGCCGGCGAACACGCCGGAGGCGAGCATCGCCGGCGCAAAGCGCGTGCCCTCTTCGTTGGTCCAGTTGACGATCTCGATCGGCGCGTTGGTCTCGTATTGCGTTTCGTGCAGCGTGCGCATCGCCTCGAGCGCGGCCAACACGCCGAGCGTGCCGTCGAACTTGCCGCCGGTCGGCTGGGTGTCGAGATGCGAGCCCATGGCGATCGGCGCAAGGTTCGGGTTCTTGCCCGGCCGGCGCGCGAACATGGTGCCGACTTCGTCGACGGATACGGTGCAGCCGAGTGCCTCGCATTGCGCCTTGAACCAGTCGCGCACCGCCCGGTCGAGATCGGTCAGCGTCAGGCGGCAGATGCCGCCCTTCGGCGTAGCACCGATCTGCGCCGTATGCAGCAACGTGTCCCAAAGCCGCTGGCCGTCGATCTGCAGGTTCTGCACGGGTGCGAAAACTCCGGTGGCGAGGACGAGCAGGGGACATATTCTCCGGAATTCGCCGTTGAACCAAGTTCGGCGCCGACCCGAACACCGACTGAGCGGCGCCGGGTTTGCTGGTGCAACGGCCGAGTCGGCTTATGGCTTAGTCGGTCAAAGGCGCAATCGCGCGCCAGCGGCGCACTAACTCATTGAATCTACGGCGAATCAGCTATGATGCCGCAGCCGGCAAAATTCCGGAGCGAACGGTCATGCTGCGCGTGCGACTGAAAGCGGACGGACGACTGGTCGAAATCCTGCCTGACGGCACCGAGCGGCCGATTGCCAGCGAGCCCCAAGCCATCGTGGCCGCAGCCCACCGGGCGGCCCGTTCCGAAGAGGCGCGGTCGCTCGACGCCACTTACGCCCGCACCGTGCGCGGCCGCACTGGGCTGACCCAGGCGGCGTTTGCAGCGCGGATCGGGGTGCCGGTCGAGACCGTGCGCAACTGGGAGCAGGGCAAGCGCTCACCGCGCGGTCCGGCGCGGGCGCTGCTCCGGGTGCTCGAGCAAGCACCGGACGCCGCCTTTGCGGTGCTGGCCAAGGCGCGCTGAGTCCGGCGCGGAACGATTGGATCGCTTTCCCGGTTGGGCTGGCAATCACGGCCGCATTGGCCGATGCTTGGCTTGCCGTTGACGCGGGGAGCGCCCGCCGCAAATGCCACGATGGGATAGCTGGACGTGAGCATCGCCGTTCCGACCGTCGAGGCCAACGGGGCGAAAATCCCGCTGATTGGGCTCGGCACCTGGGAATTGCGCGGCCGCGCCTGCGCCCGCGTCGTCGAGCAGGCGTTGCGGCTCGGCTATCGCCACATCGATACTGCGGAGCTCTACGAGAATGAACGCGAGGTCGGCGACGGCATCCGCGCCGCGGCGGTCAAGCGCGGCGATATCTTCGTCACCACCAAGATCTGGCCGAGCCACTTTGCGCCGCGCGAGTTGGAGCGCGCCGCCCGCGACTGCCTGGCGCGGCTGCGGCTGAGCGAGGTCGATCTGCTCCTGCTGCACTGGCCCAATCCGCAAATCCCGCTGAGCGAGACCATCGGCGCATTGTGCGAGGTCAAGCGCGAGGGCCTGGCCCGCCACATCGGCATTTCCAACTTCACCGTGGCGCTGATCGAGGAGGCAGTGAAGTTGAGCACCGTGCCGCTGGTCTGCGACCAGGTCGAATGCCATCCGTTCCTCGACCAGTCCAAGGTGATCGCCGCCTGCGACAAGCACGGCATGGCGGTGGTCGCCTATAGCCCGATTGCGCGCGGCGACGCCCGCGGCAACGAGTTGCTGCGCCGCATCGGCGTCGCCCACAACAAGACAGCCGTGCAGGTCTGCCTGCGCTTTCTGGTGCAGCAGCACATCGTCGTCATTCCGCGCACCAGCAAGCTGGAGCGTCTGTCGGAGAATGCGGCGATCTGCGATTTCGAATTGGATCAGCAAGAGATGATCGAGATCGCCGCGCTCGCGCACCCGGGCGGCAGGGTGGTCGACTGGGCTTATTCCGGCCGGATGAAGTGGGACTAAAGCGTGATCCCGAAAAAGCCGGCCCGCGGACTCGATCCGAGGGTGGAAAGCGGTTTTCGGAAAAGATCGTGCGCAAGCAAAAGGCTGGAGCGGCATGACGATTCGACCAAAACTCATCCCGCTCTAAAGGACGTCCAGCTAAGGGCGTGACTGTCGGCATCGCCGGATGCACCGCGGCGCCGGCGGCGCGTTTTCAGAATTCGACGTCGAGCTCTTCCAGCTCGTCCGGCTCGACCTTCGCGGCCTCGATCCATTCCTGCATCTGCGGCAGCGCCATGATGGTGCGGCAGTATTTTGCCGAGGCCGGATCGAGCGCGACGTCGTAGGTGAAAAAGCGGGTGCAGACCGGCGCATACATAGCGTCCGCCGCGCATGGCGCCGCGCCGAACAGATACGGGCCGTTGTAGGCGGCGAGGCACTCGTGCCAGATCGCGGTGACGCGGTCGATATCGGCGCGGGCGCCGGCCCAGGACTTGAAGCCGGGGAAATGCGCCTTCAGGTTCATCGGCAGGGCCGAGCGCAAATTGCTGAAGCCGGAATGCATCTCGCCGCAGATGGCGCGGCAGTGGGCGCGCTGCGCCTGATCGGCCGGCAGCAGGCCGGCCTCCGGCTTGAGTTCATGCAGGTATTCGGCGATCGCCAGCGTGTCCCAAACCTTCAACTCGCCGTGGACCAGGCAGGGCACCAGAAACGACGGCGACAGCAGCAGCAGCTCGGCCCGGGTCGAAGGGTCGTCGGTGCCGACATGCTGCTCCTCGAAGTCCAAATTCGCCATTTTGCATAGCAACCAACCGCGCAGCGACCACGAGCCATAGTTCTTGCTGGCGATGGTGAGGGTAGCCTTCGACATTGCGCCCGCCCGTCTATTGAAGCCGATGGAAACTCAATCGCTTACGGCGATGTCTCAACTTATCGGGCAATGCCGGCGCGGGCCCGGAATGTCTGTTTCGGTGCCCCATTCCCCACCTGTGCAGGATGTTCATATTCTTGTCGCAGTGCAACAAAAAATGCTCTAGCTTTCCCCAGTTCGGGGGTCGGGGCTTTGCCGTCTTGAGACGGACCACGGCGCCCGTGGGCTGCGGGATGCTGTACCTCGCCTACCAGATGCACTCCGATATTATGGTGCCCGTGCGCACCTGGGCGGCGAACATGGCCGCCAACGGTGGCGGTCCGCCGCTGATCGCCGGTCATCCCGCCGTGCGCAATCTCACCGCGATCTACGAATTGATCGCGCGCGCCGGGCTTACCCACACGCGCCCGCCGTTCGGCATCGACAGCGTCACCGTCGGCAATCGCGAGGTCGAGGTGCGCGAGGAGGTCGCGGCACAGACGCCGTTCGGCACGCTGCTCCACTTCAAGAAAGACGTTGCCGCGGCGCAGCCGCGCGTCCTGATGGTGGCGCCGTTGAGCGGTCACTTCTCGACGCTGCTGCGGGCGACCGTGCGCACCATGCTGCCGGAGCACGACGTCTACATCACCGACTGGCACAATGCCCGCGACGTTCCGATCACCGCCGGCCGGTTCGGCTTCGACGAATATATCGAGCACCTGATCAAGTTCCTGGACGTGATGGGGCCGGGGACGCACGTGCTCGCGGTGTGCCAGCCCTGCGTCGCCGTGCTGGCTGCGGTCGCCGTGATGGCGCAGTCCGGCCATGCCGCACAGCCGCGCAGCATGACCTTGATGGCCGGGCCGATCGACGTGCGCGTCAATCCGACCGCGGTCGACGATCTTGCCACGAAGCATTCGATCGAATGGTTCGAGCGCACGCTGACGGCGTCGGTGCCGCTGCGCTATCCCGGCGCGTTCCGCCGCGTCTATCCGGGCTTCGTCCAGCTCGCCGCCTTCATGAGCATGAATCTCGATCGCCACGTCAAAGCCCATCGCGAGCTCTATGAGAACCTCGCTAATGGCGAGCTGGAAAAGGCGGCGGTGACCAAAGCGTTCTACGACGAATATTTCGCCGTGCTCGATCTCACCGCCGAGTTCTATCTGGAAACGGTGCGCATCATCTTCCAGGACTATGCGCTGCCGCTTGGCAAGCTGACCTGGCAGGGCGCTCCGGTCGATCCGGCCGCGATCCGCCGCACCATGCTGCTCACCGTGGAGGGCGAGCGCGACGACATCTGCGCCGTCGGCCAGACCGTGGCGGCGCATGACCTGTGCAGCAAGCTGCGGCCCTATCTCAAGCGCCACCACATGCAGTCCGGCGTCGGGCACTACGGCGTGTTCTCCGGCAAGCGCTGGGAGAACCAGATCTATCCGATTTTGAAGAACGTGATCTTGTCGAGCGACTGATCCTGTAGCCTGTATGAGCGAAGCGACATGCGGGACCGGCTAGGCACAAAGGCCCCGGATATCGCTCCGCTCATCCGGGCTACGCCCGTATTGCCCTCTATCGTACTCCCATCCGAAACCGGATAATCTTATCCACGACGGGACAAGCGAGGACGAAACCGCCATGGCCACGAGCGTCAAGCAAATGCTGGAAGCCGCCAACGCCGCGGTGCCGAAGATTTCGCCGGCGCAGGCGAGGGAGATGATCGCCAAGGGCAATACGCTGGTGGTCGACATCCGCGACGCGCCGGAAGTCGCCGCCAGCGGCAAGGCTGCCGGCGCCGTGCACGTCTCGCGCGGCATGCTGGAATTCCGCGCCGATCCGGAATCGCCCTACCACGACAAGAATTTTGCCAAGGACAAGAACGTCATTCTCTATTGCGCATCCGGCGGCCGCGCCGCGCTCGCCGGCAAGATGCTCAAGGACCTCGGCTACGACAAGATCTTCAACATGGGCGGCTTCAAGGATTGGGCCGACAGCGGCGGCGCGGTCGAAAAGTAGCGGCGCTCAGCGGAGAAACTTCTTTTCCAGCTCACGCATGCGGGCGTCGCCTTGCAGGGCGAAGATTTCGCCGACCGAGGCGATCTCCTTCTCGACGCCGGCGATGCCGCCTTCGGCGAGGATGCGGCGGAACGTCGTTTGCATGGCGGCGACGGCGGCGCGGATGGCGTGATTGCCGCAGATGATCAGGCCGATCTTGCCCAAGGCGGCGACGTCGGCGAATGCGAGCTGCGGATAGCTGGTCGGGACCAGGACTAACGGCACACGTCCCGGCCAAGCGCGGCAAAAGCCGAGAATCTCGTCGGGCGTTTGCTGCTTGCTGTGGATCAGCACGGCGTCGGCGCCGGCCTCGGCATAGGCCGCGCCGCGGCGCAGCGCTTCGTCCTGGCCGCGGCCCGCGATCAGCGCCTCGGTCCGGGCGATGACGACGACGTCGGCCGCGGCTTTCGCGGCTTCGACCTTGCCTTGAAATTCCGCCGTCGGCACCAGCTCCTGGCGGCCGCCCGGCCGCAGGCTCGTGTCCTTGGGAAACGTCTTGTCCTCAATGACGACGGCGGCGACGCCCGCGGCGGCGTATTGCGGCACCCCATAGGCGACGTTCACAGCGTTGCCGAAGCCGGTATCGAGGTCGGCGATCACAGGCGCATCCTGCACAGCGGCGATGGCGCGCATCATCTCCAGATGCGTGCCCATCGACAGAATGTTGGCGTCGGGCACCGCGTAAGACGCCGACAGCTCGAAGCCTGAGCCCCAGATCGCGTCGAAGCCGGCATTGGCGGCGAGCTTCGCGGCCAGCGGGTTGTGCGCCGCCATGGCGACGGCCGGGCGGCGCACGTCGATCTTGGCGCGCAGCGTCGCGGCGCTGTTCGGGCTCTGTGTCATGCGCCGCTCACCGCATCGCCGCGGCGATATTGCCGCCGTCGACGGTGGTGACGTCCGCGGTCGTCTTCAGCGCCAGCGCCTGGTGCAAGAACGCTTGCGCGACGTCGTCGGCGGTGACTTCGCGGCCGAGCAGGTTGCCGCTCATATAGTCCTTCTCGCTGACGCCGCGCGCTTTGGAGCGCGACGCGATCATCTCGGCGGTGAGCAGGCCGGAGCGGATGCGGTCGGCGTTGACGGCGTTGGCGCGGATGCCGTCACCGCCGTAGTCGAGGGCGTATTGGCGCATCAGCGCCAGCTCGGCGGCCTTCGGAATGCCGTAGGGACCGAAGTTCGGCCCCGGATTCACCGCCTGCTTGGAGACGTTGAAGAGGAGGCAGCCGCCGGTGCCTTGCGCCAGCATGATCTTCACCGCCGCCTGCGCCACCCGCTGATGGCCGTAAAAATTCAGCTCGAAGCTTTTGCGCAAAATCTCCTCGTCGACGTCGCCGATGCGGCCCTGCCAGGCCGCGCCGGCGTTGGCGACGACGACGTCGACGCCGCCGAACGCCGCAGCCACGGCCGCGAAGGCCGCGCCGACCGAGGCTGCGCTGGTCACGTCGCAGACCACTGGCAGCGCCGACGGTCCGATCGCCTTGGCCTGCTCGCCGGCGGCGGCAAAATTCACGTCGAGCAGGGCGACCTCGGCGCCGGCCGCGGCGAAGG
>JASHQO010000451.1 GCA_030039105.1 Xanthobacteraceae bacterium | reverse complement strand
GGCCGGCGCCTTCAACGAGCGCGGCTACGCCTATTATCAGAAACGCGACCTCGATCGCGCCATCGCCGACTTCGATACGGCGATCGGGCTCAACCCGCAATTCGCCGTCGCCTACAACAACCGCGGCAATGCCTATGACGACAAGGGCGATCCCACTCGCGCCATCGCCGACTACACCGCGGCGCTGCGCATCGATGCCAACTATGCCGCTGCCTACTACAATCGCGGCATCGCCTGGCGGCACAAGGGCGATCCCGACCACGCCATCGCCGACTACGATCAGGCGATCAAGCTCAATCCGACGGCCGCGGCCTACAACAATCGCGGCAGCGCCTGGGAAGCCAAGGGCGATTTCGACCGTGCCTTGGCCGATCTCGACCAGGCGATCAAGCTCGATCCGCAGCAGCCGGATGCGTACATCAACCGCGGCAACGCCAAGCGCGAGCGGCTCGACCTCGCCGGCGCCGTCGCCGACTACGCGCTCGCCATCTCGCTCGCGCCGAACAGCGCGCTGGCCTATTACGACCGCGCCTGGGCGCATTACCTCGCCGGCGAAGGCAACGATGCGTTGACCGACGCCAACCACTCGATCGCGCTCGACGATCATTCGGCGAGCGCGTTCTCGACCCGCGGCTTGATCCGCGAGCGCCTGGGCGATACCGCTGGCGCGGTCTCGGACTTCCGTGCGGCGCTGAAGATCGACCCGAAATTCCAGCAGCCGGCCGAGGGGCTGAAACGGCTGCAGGCCGGTCCGCCGAAAAGCCAATAGAATAAGCCCGCGTATGGAGCCGAAGCTCAACGACCGGGTCGTGCCGCTGATCGTCGCCGTGTCGCTGTTCATGGAGAACATGGACTCGACGGTGATCTCGACGTCGCTGCCGGCAATCGCGCGTGCGCTGGGGACCAACCCGCTGGCGCTGAAGCTTGCGGTGACGTCGTACCTGCTATCGCTTGCCATCTGCATTCCGGCGAGCGGCTGGACCGCCGATCGTTTCGGCGCCCGCAATGTGTTCCGCGCCGCCATCGCCGTCTTCATCCTCGGCTCGATCGGCTGTGCCGCGTCGCATTCGCTGGAGGAGTTCGTCATCGCCCGCGTCGTCCAGGGTATGGGCGGCGCCATGATGACGCCGGTCGGCCGGCTGATCATGGTGCGCAGCGTCGATAAGCATCTTTTGCTCAACGCTATGGCGCTCGTCACCGTACCAGCGCTGATCGGTCCGATCTGCGGTCCGCCGCTCGGCGGCTTCATCACCACCTACGCGTCATGGCATTGGATCTTCCTGATCAATGTGCCGATCGGGCTCGTCGGCATCGTCATGGCGTCGTGGTTCATTCCCGACATTCACGTCGAGCATCGCCATCCGTTCGATTTCGTGGGCTTCGCGCTGTCCGGCATCGGCATTGCCGGGCTCGCGTTCGGGCTTTCGGTGATGGGACTCGAATTTTTGCCGACGCGCGTCGTCGCCGCGCTCATCGGCATCGGCGCCATAGCGACGGTAGCCTATGTCATCCACGCCAAGCGCACGCCGGCACCTATCCTCGACCTCAGCCTGCTCAAGCTGCCGACCTACCGCGCCAGCATCGTCGGCGGCTTTCTGTTCCGCCTCGGCGTCGGCGCGCTGCCGTTCCTGCTGCCACTGCTTTTGCAGATCGGCTTCGACCTGACGCCGTTTCAATCCGGCCTGATCACGTTCACTAGCGCACTCGGCTCGATGTTCATGAAAGCCGCCGTCGCCAGCGTGCTGCGACGCTTCGGCTATCGCAACGTGCTGCTCTACAACGCGCTGATCTCCAGCATCTTCCTCGCCGCCTGCGCCACCTTCGTGCCCGGCATGCCGTTCTGGGCGATGATAGCGATCCTGTTGTCGGGCGGCTTCTTCCGTTCGCTGCAGTTTACCAGCATCAATACCATCGCCTATGCCGAGATCGACCCGCCGCGGATGAGCCGCGCCACCGCGCTCACTGCGGCCGCCCAGCAGTTGTCGCTCTCGACCGGCGTCGCCGCAGGCGCCTTGGTGGTCGAGATCACGCTGCGGCTCAAGGGCTCGGTTGCCATGGCGGCCGCCGATTTTCCGCCGGCCTTTCTCGTCATCAGCGCGCTGGCCGCATCGGCGGCGCTGATCTTTATGCGACTTCCGGCGGACGCCGGCGAGGAGTTGTCCGGCCGGCGGCTCGCGCAACGAGAACAGCAGGTGGAGTTGGCGGATCAGCGATCCTGAGCGCCGCGAAAGCCCTTTGCCACGAGATAGAGTTCCGCGGAGTCGATCCGGCTCGCCGGCGGCTTGACGTGCTTGACGCTGGCGAAGTCGCGTTTCAGCCCGGCGAGCAGCTCGGCCTCGGTGCCGCCTTGCAGCACCTTGCAGAGAAAGCTGCCGCCCTCGGCCAAAACCTCGCGGGCGAAGTGGGCGGCGGCTTCGGCCAGCGCCATGATGCGCAGGTGATCGGTCTGGCGATGGCCGGTGGTATTCGCCGCCATGTCAGAGAGCACGATATCGGCGTTGCCTTGGGCTTTACCTCCGAGTATGGCCTTTAAACGCTGCGGCGCCGCGTTATCGAGAAAGTCGAGCTTGAGAAATTCGACGCCTGCGATCGGCTTCATATCGAGGATATCGAGCGCGATCACGCGGCCGACCGGCCCGACCCGGCGCGCGGCGATCTCGCTCCAGCCGCCGGGCGCGGCGCCGAGATCGACGACGCAGGCGCCGGATTTCAGCAAATGAAATTTGTCGTCGATCTCGGCAAGCTTGAACGCGGCGCGGGAGCGAAAGCCTTCGCGCTTGGCGCGCGCCACGTAAGGATCGCCAAGCTGGCGTTCGAGCCAGGCCCGCGATGACGGCGTGCGGCGCTTCTCGTCCTTGAGCCGCGCCATCGCCGTTCAGGCCTCGCCCCAGACGCCGTCCTCGCGCATCATCTCGACCAGCATGCCCTCGCGCAGGCCGCGGTCGGCGACGCGCAGCCGCGGGCATGGATACGAGCGGCGGATGGCGTCAAGGATGGCGCAGCCGGCGAGCACCAGGTCGGCGCGTTCGGCGCCGATGCAGGCATTGGCGGCACGCTCGTCGAAACTCATCGCCATCAATTCGTCGATCACGGCGGAGATCTCGGCGTCGCTCAGCCAGCAGCCGTCAACGCGGCGGCGGTCGTAGCGGCGCAGCCGCAGGAAGACGCCAGCAATCGTCGTCACCGTGCCCGAGGTGCCGAGCATGTGAAAGCCGGCGGGGTCGTGCGGATACGCCGCGGCGAATTTTTCGACGAACACCGCGACTTCGTCGACCATGGCCCGATAGGTCTCCGGCGACACCACATGGCCGCCATAGCGCTCCGCCAGCGTCACGACGCCGACCGGCAGCGACGCCCAGCCGACGATGTCGGGCTTCGGTGGACCGCGCCGCGTGCCGCCGTTCGGCCGGCCGAGCCGCACCAGCTCCGACGAGCCGCCGCCGATGTCGAACAGGATGACGCCCGAGGCCGCCGGATCGAATAGCTCGGTGCAGCCGGTCGCCGCGAGCCGCGCCTCGGTCGCCGAATCGATGATCTCGAGCTCGAGGCCGGCCTGCTCGGCGATGCGCGTGCGAAAGGCCTCGCCATTCTCGGCGGCGCGGCAGGCCTCGGTAGCGATCAGCCGGGCGCGCACAACGCCGCGGGCGCGCATCTTGTCGCGGCAGACCGACAGCGCTTCCACCGCCCGCTCGATCGCCGCCTCGCTGATGCGGCGGGAGGCGGCGATGCCCTCGCCGAGCCGGATGATGCGGGAGAACGCGTCGACGACCCGGAACCCATCGCCGGTCGGCCGCGCGACCAGC
>JASHQO010000041.1 GCA_030039105.1 Xanthobacteraceae bacterium | reverse complement strand
GCGATCACTCGCGCCGGCACCGTCCAGCTCGCCTGCGAATCGACGAAATCGTGATCGAGGATGAAATGCGTTTCGTTGGCGCGCATACGCAAGCGCGCCTGGCCGCGTGGGGTAACCATGTCCCACCATTCGGGGTCTGCGGTCCGACGGGTCGATTTCACGTTGACGATCGCCCATTTTGGCCAGTTGCCGAGATCGGCCAGAAAGTCAAAGACGGCCTTCGGGTCGCGGGCGATGCGAACGGTCTTTGTAATGGAACGGGCCGCAGAGTGGGAGTGATTCGTGTCAGGCATGATCGTAGTCCTTTCAACGGGTGGCTTTAGCGGCAAAGGCTGCGGCGTGGTTTATTGGGCGACGTGACAGACCGCTTCGAGGTTGTTGCCGTCAGGACCGGTCACGAACGCTGCGTAGTAATTCGGGTGATAGTCCGTTCTAAGTCCCGGCTTGCCGTTGTCGGTCGCTCCGGCGGAGAGAGCCGCCTTGTAGAAGGTGTCAACCGCCGCATGGTCCGTTGCCGACAGGGCGACATGGATGCCGCTCGCTTTGGCTTTCGAGGCGTGGAGCCAGAATGCCGCTGAGCCGTCCCGGCCGAAGCCCGCGCCGCCGTCCCATGCGAACAGCTTGGTATAGCCGAGCGGCGACAGGGAAGCCTCGTAGAAGCGCACGAGAGCGTCGAATTGCGTGGTGCGAAGTCCGATATGGTCGATCATGGTGAAGTCTTTTCGTGGATAGAGGTTTATTTGGAGAGCGAGACCAGGGTGGCGCCGAGGCAGATCAGCAGCGTGCCACCTGCGGTCATCGGGAGATCGAGAGACCGCCACTCGCCGAAGACCAGAGCTCCGACGGCCACTGCCACCAGCGAATTGGCGTTGGTCAGCGGCGCGACCACGGAGACCGGCAGCTTCAGTGCACCGAAGCCATAGGAGATGCAGGCGATGGCTATGGACCAGGCCAGCGCCATTGCGACCGCCCAGCCGACGGCCCCGGAGAACTGTAATCCGCTGGATTGCCCGGTGAGGGCCACGCTGCCCCAGCCGACCAGCGCGATGGTCGTGCCGATCACCGCGAGGAAGGTGGGAATGGATGCTCCGGCAGCTATGCTAGAGCGCATCAGCACCGTCACAAGGCCGAGGAAGAGGGCGGGAATGATCCCGCCCACCAGGATTCCGGCGGCGTTCATGGCCGCACCGTAGGCTGCATGCCAGGAGAAAACTCGGTGTGGGTCTCGCCGGTGCGGCCGTAATAGAGCACCTGCTTGCCCGCAAACGACACCAGGTATCCGGCACAGCCTGCCTCCGCCACCTTTGCGCAGAAGCCCTTGTAGGTGTAGCCCGGTACCTGCGCCTTGGCTTCGGCGAGCGCCGACTTGATGATTTCCGGATCAAAGCGCTCGGCGACCGGAGAGGTCGGCGCGGTCGGGAGGTCGAGCGTCCGGCCATCCGGCATATAGTAGGTACGGATGTTGCGGCGGAAATCGACGCCATAGCCGTCGAAGCCGGCTTCCATCAGCATCTTCCAGCTTTGAGGGAAGGTCAGCGTGCCGTTTTCGGAGCCTTCCAGGGTGGTGTGGGCTAATTCTTTCCAGTTCGTGTTCATGTCGGTTTCCTTTCTTGTGGGAGGTTGAGAAATGTCCGTCATCAATCGACGGGTAGGGATTTGAGGCCGCGTTTTTCGACAATGTCCCGCAGGATGCGGACCAGCGCCGCGCGGTCCTTCGGCGCTAGGTGATCGAAGAATTCGGAATCGTTGGCGTCGGCCAACGCCGCCAATTCAGGCACCAGCCGGCGGCCCTTGGCGGTCAGCGCGAGAGTCTGCGCACGACCGTCAACGGGATCGGGCTTCCGTGTCAGCAAGGATTTGGCGAGCAGCCTGTCGGCGAGCTTTGTGATGGCGCCGCGCGTCATACCCATGCGCTCGGCCAGGCGACTGGGAGGCAGGGCGTCCACATCCAGCAATTGGCGCATCAGCACCCATTCCGCCACCGTCACCCCGTGCGCCTCTACCTTGCGGGCGAACGCCTGGGAGACATGGTTGGAGACGTAACGCAGCCAGTAGCCGAGATGCGCAGTGAGGTCCGAAGTGGATCGATTTGTTGACATGAGATCTCCTTAGTTGACTAGTAAACTATCATGACAAAGTTTCCTAGTCAACTATCTTCTTATCAGAGATGAGCGGCCGCCCGCCAAAGGCAACACCAGCCCGATGGAATGAGCGTAGGCGCTCGCAAAGCAGAGTGGCCGCAAACGGCCTTATCTTGCGCTTCGGCGATCAAAAATCGTGATGTTTCCGTGACTTGGCTGGAATCTTGATTGAAACGAGCCAGTGCCCAGTTTGCCCCCGGTTGGTCCACCAAGCCTTTCAAGGAGTTAGCCGCTGGCCGTTTCATTCCGAGAAGTTTCCATTCCGACAAAAACGGCGTTTTTTTTCGCGGAACGCTTCATTGGCTTAGCAAGCACCCGGGCGGCAATGTTAGGATGCGCGGTGCGGTAGCGTGCTGCCGGACTGAGAACGGAAAGCTCGGCGATGCCACAAATTCCCATAGACTGGGCAAGCGTGAACTGGCTCTATGTGATTTTGCTCGCGCTGTTCGTTTTTATCTGCGCCTTGATCGGAAACGTTCTCGCTTTCAAACGCACGGTTTTGGCAGCGGTGCTATCGGCATTGCTGTTCACGGCCGGCTTCATTTTCTGGACCTATTACCCACACAACCTGCCGCTACCGACCTTGCCTGTTGAGCAAAAGGCGGCAATGCCGGCACCGGCCGCCGCTCCTGTCGCCCCAAGCCCTGCGGTGAAACCCAGCAATCCGGTCAGGGATATCACTCCGCAATAGAGCGCCGCCGCGCGCGGTCGCCGCGGATGAGCGTGCCGGACCGATGGACCGTCGCGCACGGCGGGATGCTCCAGCGGCTGGCATGGAATTACCAGCCGCCCCAGTCGAACCCGAACGATCGGGCGATCCCCATCATCTGTCCGATATCGAGGCCGCCGGCAAAGCCGGAGCCTGATCGATCGTAGCTCCGGCCCGCTTCGAACCCGCCGAAGTTTTGCGGCGTGCTGAAATTGCCGGTGCCGTTGGTGCTGCTAAAATTGGAAGCGTCCTGGCCGCCGGCGGGGCCGGCGCCGCCGCGAGCGGTGAGGCGAGAGCGGCCGGCACCTTCTCGATCCATCGCAGCGCGGCACGGCGTGCTGAGCTGGCTGTATTTGGCCTTCATGCATGCCGTAATCCGTCCGACGTCGGGGATGTAGTCGGAGCACAGCCGCAATGCGTCGGGCGTGCAGGCCTGCCGCGCCGACTGGCTGACCTCGCCGCCGCCGGCTGCTTGGCCGGCATCCGAGCCGGCTGCGGTGCCGAGCATCGAGCCGAAACCGCCGCCACCGCCGCCGCCGAAGCTGCCAAGCATGGAGGCCAAACCGCCGTTGCCGGAGCCGCCGCCAAGGCCGCCGAGCATCGAAGCGATGCCGCCACCCGAGCCCATGCCGCCAAGCATCGACGTGAAGCCGCCGCCCTCTTGGCTGCTTGCCAAAGCGCCCAGCAACGAACGGAAGCGACCAAGCTTTGCAAACATGCCGTTGCCATGCCTGTAGCCGGTCCGCGCATGCGCAGCGTGGCCGGAGCCGCCAGCCCAGCTCACCGGCGTTGCGGCCGCGCGATCTTGGCGCGCCGCGGCGGCCAATGGCACCGTCGGCGCCGCTTGCGAATCGTTGGGAAGGGCAGAAAGCACGGTCCCGTTCAGGGCAATCACGAGGGCGAGTGATGCGCTTTTCATCGTATTCTCCTTGGCGTAACGCCTTCGACTCCAAGGACGGCGGCGCAGATGCACTTCCGGCAAGGACGCAAAGATTTCTTTTGAGCCTGGCGCCCGCTTCGGGATTGCCCGGCGCCCATGACGTATCCCGCCACCTCCGGCGTGCCTGGCGCTCGGCCAACTGGCGGCTGTTTTAAGGCCGGGGCGCCAATCGGCCGGGCGACGGCCTGATCGACATTGGGCCGGTCGGCGAGGCACCGATCTCGGCGGCAGCCGGTCGTGCAAAATGGTGCGACAAGCCGCGGCAAAATGATATTATGCCGGCCTGTCGCCTGAGCCCGATCTTTCAGCCCGTTACTCACCGCGCCTGGGATAAAGTCCGACCGATGGGTTTTCTTTTTGAGATCGCCTGGACGCACGTCAGCAGCCGAATTCGTCAAACCTTCATCGGCGTTCTCGGCGTCGCCACCGGCGTCGGTTTCACCATCATGATGTCGGGCCTGATGCAGGGTGGGCAGAGGGACTTCATCCACACCCTGATCGACAACATGCCGCACATCACGGTGACCGATGAGCGGACGTCGGTTGAGAAACAGCCTGCGGAGGAGGCCTACCAGGCCGCGCAGGCCGCCAATCTGGTCGCCGTGGAGCGGCGGTCCGGCATCAAAAATCCGAACCAGGTCGTATCGTCGCTGCGGAGCTGGATTCCCGGCGCCATCGCGCCGTCGATCAAGATTTCGGCAATGATCAACGTCGCGGAGCAGCACGTCGGCGTCAGCCTCACCGGAATCGACCCGCAGCAGGAAGAGCGCGTGTCCAAGCTTGCCGGCGAAATGCGGCAGGGCACCATCGGCGACCTCTACCACGCGGCGAATGCCGTTCTGATCGGTCAAACCCTGGCCACCAAGCTGGGCGTCAGAGTGGGCAGCAGCGTCACGCTGTCGACCGGTGAAGGCGTCTCGGTGTCGGGCCCGGTTGTCGGTATCTTTGAATTCCACGTTCGCGATATCGACGAAGGCCAGATCTACGCGATGACGCGGACCGCCCAGGTGCTGGCGGCGCGGCCGACGCTGATCAACGAAATGCGCGTGCGGCTCGATGACGCGCTGGCGGCGCGCGAGGTCGCCAGCCAGATCGAAGCGCAGACCGGATACCGCTCGATATCGTGGCAGGAAGCCAACTCCGACCTGCTGTCGGCGTTCAAGATCCGCGACTTCATCATGATGCTGGTCATGGGGGCGATGCTGCTGGTGTCGACGTTTGCGATCTACAGCATCATATCCACCATCACCAACGAGAAGCGGCATGACATCGCCATCATGAAGTCGCTCGGCATCAGGGAGCAGTGGGTACAGTCGATCTTCATCATCGAATCGATCATCATCGGCTTCGTCGGAGTGATCGGCGGCTCTGCGCTCGGTTATTTTCTGACCGTGTCGATTTCGCAAATTACCTATACGAACCCCTTTACCGGGGGCAAACAGCCGGTGCCGATCTACGTTACGCCGACCGACTACGTCGCCATCGGTATCCTCTCGCTGTTCTGCTGCGCCGTCGCGGCGCTGCTGCCGACCTGGAAGGCGACTCGCGTGCATCCGGTCGACATCATCCGCGGTGCCTCATGAGCACGGTCGCCGTCGAGACGGTCGGGCTCGTCAAGCGCGTCGAAGGCGCGGTCTCGGCGACGCTCGTCAACGGCGTCGATCTCAAGGTCACGGAGGGCGAGTTCGTCGCCATAACCGGGCCATCCGGCTCCGGCAAGTCGTCGTTGCTGTATTTGTTGGGGCTGTTGGACGCGCCGACCGAGGGCGAGCTTATCATCCATGGCCAGGCAACCTCGCGCCTGTCCGACACGCAAAAGGCGCAGTTGCGGCTATCGACGATCGGATTCGTCTTTCAGTTCCATTTTCTGTTGCCTGAATTCCGCGCCATCAACAACGTGATGCTGCCGATGCGGGCGCTCGGCAAGCTGTCGTCGGCCGACATGCGCGACCAGGGCGTCGCCTTGCTGAAATCCTTGGGCCTCGAAGAGGCCATCAACAAGCTGCCGAATCAGTTGTCGGGCGGCCAGCGGCAGCGCGTGGCCATCGCGCGGGCGCTGGCGAACGATCCGCAGATCATCATCGCCGACGAGCCGACCGGAAATCTCGATTCGCACGCAACCGATCAGGTGTTTTCGATCCTGCGCGACCTGGCGCGGCAGCACAGGACCGTGATCGTCGTGACCCACGACCTCGGATTGGCGGCGCGCGCCGATCGGACGATACGCATCGTCGACGGCAGGATCGCGCAGTCTGCTTGCGATCTCACCGCGGCTAAGTGATGATGCGGGCGCTCCGCATGGAGCGGGCGCACTGCTGACGCGACTGGATTGAGACGGGAAAACCGCTCATTGCGGGGGGCAAGATGGGTCGTCGTATCGCCGTGCTGATCGTTGTCATCCTGGCCGTGGCGGCCGGCGCGGGCGGCTATTATTACTATTTCGCCGACGTTCCGACCGTCAAGGTCGCCGCCGCCGTCGTCGGACCGGTTTCGGAAACGGTCTATGGCAGCGGCACGGTCGAGCCGGTGCAGTGGGCCAAGGTGGTCCCGCTTGCGCGCAGGCGGCTGGTCCAGTTGTGCCGTTGCGAGG
>JASHQO010000450.1 GCA_030039105.1 Xanthobacteraceae bacterium | reverse complement strand
TATCGCGACATCGCCAGCCTGCCGGTGCGACCGACCAAAGCACGCAACAAGCCGCCGCCGCGGCCGGCGCCGCGCGAGCGTCCGCAGCGCGAGGAGCGCCCGCGACGCGAAGAGCGGCAAGAACGCGAAAAAGAACGCGAAAAAGAACGCGAAAAAGCCAGCCGCGATCCGCTGCCTCCGACCGTGCAGCCGCGCCGCCGCAGCAACGGCAACGGGGCTGCTCCTCCCGGCGATCGCAAAGGGTTGCTCGAGGTACAAAGCGTCGAAAAAAGCTTTGTCGGGCGCAAGGTGGTCAAGAAGGTGAGCCTTTACCTGCGCCAAGGCGAGGCGGTGGGCCTGCTCGGTCCCAACGGGGCCGGCAAAACCACCGTGTTTTACATGATCACCGGCCTGATCAAGGCCGACAAAGGCCGCATCGACCTCGACGGCCACGACGTCACCAAGCTGCCGATGTATCAGCGCGCCCGCCTCGGCATCGGCTACCTGCCGCAGGAGGCGTCGATCTTCCGCGGCCTCAATGTCGAGGAGAACATTCGCTCGGTGCTCGAAGTCGTCGAGCCGAACGCCAAGCTCCGGGAGCACGATCTCAACTCGCTGCTCGAAGAGTTCAACATCGCCCGCCTGCGCAAGACGCCGTCGATCGCGCTGTCCGGCGGCGAGCGCCGGCGCGTCGAGATCGCCCGCGCGCTGGCGACGCGGCCGAGCTACATGCTGCTCGACGAACCGTTCGCCGGCATCGATCCGATCGCCGTCGGCGACATCCAGACCCTGGTCCGACACCTGACCAACCGCGGCATCGGCGTGCTGGTCACCGACCACAATGTGCGCGAGACCTTGGGGCTCACCGACCGCGCCTACATCATCTATTCCGGTGAGGTGCTGATGGAGGGCCGGCCCGACGACATCGTCAACAATCCCGATGTGCGTCGGCTCTATCTCGGCGAAGAGTTCCGGCTGTAGCGGCGAGCCGATACCGACCCCGGAAATTCCGGGGTAACCACGCTCAAATCGTGTAGCGACACGTCGGGCTGGCTGGTATACAAGGTCCGGACAAGCAAGAATCGGACCAATTTAGCTACCCTTCATGGCGCTCACCCAAAGACTTCAGCTCCGCCAGAGCCAAGCGCTGGTGATGACGCCGCAGTTGATGCAAGCCATCAAGCTGCTGCAGCTATCCAATCTCGATCTGGTCGCCTATGTGGAGGCCGAACTGGAGCGCAATCCGCTGCTCGACCGCAGCGCCGCGGCCGACGGCGAAGCGGCCCGCGCCGAGACCGATGGCGCGGCAGCGCCCGACAAGCCGGCGGAAGGCTCCTGGCCCATTGCTAGCGAAGCCGAGGCCAACGGCGCCGGCAAAAAGGAGACAGCCGCGGACCATTTCGACGACACCTCCGCCGGCGATGATGCCGAGCCGGGCCGGTCGCGCGCCGGCGAGGCGCCGGCCGGATACTCGGAATGGGCCGGCGTCGGCTCCGGCGGTCGCGACGACGGCGAGTTCAACCTCGAAGCTTTCGTCTCGGCGGAAACGACGCTCGCCGACTGGCTGCGCGAGCAGCTTACGCTTGCCGTCGTCGATCCGGTGCGGCGGATGATCGGGCAATACCTGATCGATCTGGTCGACGAGGCCGGTTATCTGACGGCCGATCTGCCGGCGGCTGCCGAAAAGCTCGGCACCGGCGCCGCCGAGCTCGAAGCGGTGCTCGGTATCCTGCAGGGTTTCGATCCGGCCGGCGTCTGCGCCCGCGATCTCGCCGAATGCCTCGCCATCCAGCTCAAGGAGCGCAATCGCTACGACCCGGCAATGGCCGCGCTGATCGCGCGGCTCGATCTTCTGGCGCGACGCGATTTTGCCGGCTTGAAGAAAATCTGCGGCGTCGGCGACGAAGATCTCGCCGACATGATCGCCGAGGTTCGCGCGCTCAATCCGAAGCCGGGGCTCGCTTTCGGCGCGGCAGTAGTCCAGCCGATCGTGCCTGACGTGTTCGTACGGCCCGGCCCCGACGGCGGCTGGATCGTCGAACTCAATTCCGACACCTTGCCGAAGGTGCTGGTCAACCAGAGCTACTATGCCGAGGTGTCGGCGACGGCAAAGCGCGACACCGAAAAGTCCTACCTCAACGAATGCCTGCAGAGCGCCACCTGGCTGGTGCGCGCCCTCGACCAGCGCGCCCGTACCATCCTCAAAGTGTCAAACGAAATCGTCCGGCAGCAGGACGCCTTCTTTGCCCACGGCGTCGAGCATCTCCGCCCGCTCAATCTCAAGACCGTGGCCGAGGCGATCGGCATGCACGAATCGACGGTGTCGCGCGTCACCGCCAGCAAATACATGGCGACCAGCCGCGGCATCTTCGAGCTCAAATACTTCTTTACTTCGGCGATCGCCGCCGCTCACGGCGGCGAAGCGCATTCGGCGGAAGCGGTGCGACACCGCATCAAGCAGTTGATCGACGCCGAGCCCATTGACGACGTTCTGTCCGACGACACCATCGTCGAGAAGCTGCGCGAGGCCGGCATCGACATCGCCCGCCGTACGGTCGCCAAATACCGCGAAGCGATGCGCATCCCGTCGTCGGTGCAACGGCGGCGCGACAAGCAGGGCACCGCGGCGGCAAACTAGCAGCATCTCGCCGCGTTGACTCCGCACCCGCCGATACTTAGCTCGATGCAAGCGGGAACCGTGCTGCGGAGGCTGGCGTGTCATTTCGCATTTCAGGACAGAATTTGGACGTCGGCAGCGCCCTGCGCGAACGCATCAATGCACGCCTCGCCGAGGCGATGTCGAAGTATTTCGACGGCGGCTATTCGGGCCACCTGACCTTGGTGCGCGACGGTTTCGGGTTCCGCACCGAATGCGCCATCCACCTCGATTCCAAGATCACGCTGCACGCCGATGGCATGGCGTCCGATGCCTATGCCAGCGCCGAGCAGGCGGCGCTGCGCATCGAGAAGCGGCTGCGCCGCTACCATCGCCGCCTCAAGGACCATCGCGCCGAGCGCGCCGACGGCCGCGACCTCGTCGAAGCCGCCAGCTATGTCATCGCCGCGCCTGAACACGACGACGACGTCGAGAGCGGCGACTTCACGCCGGTCATCATCGCCGAATCGACCACGGCGCTGAAACAGCTTTCGGTCAGCGACGCGGTGAGCGAGCTCGACATGACCGGCGCTCCGGTCCTGGTGTTCCGTCACGCCAAGCACGGCGGCATCAATATCGTCTACCGCCGCACTGACGGCCATTTCGGTTGGATCGATCCGCCGGCCGCGGCGGCGCCGAATGCCCATTGACGCAGGCTTGGCTCCTCCTTATGGTCCGCCGCCCTTCGCCAGCATGCGCCGAAAAACCACAGGAATTTTCGGAAAACGTCGTGCGTCGATGACAGTCAGGGTCCAGTTCCATTCGCATCCATAAGGCTCGCGCCGCGGCGCTGCGGTTTCGCTTTCCAGGTCACCTTCATGGCGCTCACCGATCTCGTTGCACCTAACGCGATCCTGCCGTCGCTCAAGGTCAACAACAAGAAACAGACGCTGCATGAGCTGGCGGCGCGTGCCGCCGTGCTGTGCGGCCAGAGCGAGAAGGCGATCTTCGAGATTCTGATGCAGCGCGAGAAGCTCGGTTCGACCGCGATCGGCAACGGCATCGCCATTCCGCACGGCAAGATGCCGGACCTCACCCGGCTGTTCGGCCTGTTCGCGCGGCTCGACCGGGCGATCGATTTCGAGGCGCTCGACGGCCAGCCGGTGGATCTGATTTTTCTGTTGCTGGCGCCGGAAGGCGCTGGCGCCGACCACCTGAAAGCGCTGGCGCGCATCGCCCGCCTGCTGCGTGACCCCGCCGTCACCCATAAGCTGCGCGCCGCGCACGATGCCGAATCGGTCTACGCCGTGCTGGCGATGCCGTCCGCTTCGGCCGCTTA
>JASHQO010000449.1 GCA_030039105.1 Xanthobacteraceae bacterium | reverse complement strand
TTCGGAAAAGATCATGCGCAAGCAAAGGGCTGGAGCGGGATGACGAAAATTCATCCCGCTCTAGCGGTCGCCTTACGGCAAATAGCCCGGACCGCCGAAGGCGTCCGCGGCGGCGCCAATGCCGTTCGGCGACAGCGGCGCGCCGCTCGGGCCGAGCGTGGAGTACTTTACCGTGCCGGCATAAGCCCTCGTTCCAGCCGCACTGGCATACAGTCCCGAGGTGCCGGTGGTGTCGCCGTACGGCCCGTTGTAGCCCGGACCGCCGAAGGCGCTGGCGGCGGCACCGATGCCGTTCGGCGACAACGGTGCGTTCCATGGTCCGGCGTTGGAGTAATTCGCCGGCGTCGCGTGGAACGTCTGCCCATACGGACCATTGTAGCCCGGGCCGCCGAAGGCGCTGGCGGCGGCGCCGATGCCGTTCGGCGACAGCGGCGCGCTCCACGGGCCGGTGTTGGAGTAGCTCGTCGCCGGGTGGATGACGATCGATTTGACGTTCTTCGCCATGGCCGGGGCTGTGGCGATGCCGAGCGCGAGCGCGGCGACGCCGATGACGATTTTGGAGTTCATGGGTGTTTGCTCCGTGTTCTTGCTGTGCGTGCTCAGGCGGTGCGGACGCGGCTGTGCGCCGAACGCCTCCTGTTCGCCCGTTCGCAGTATCGGCGGATGAATTCGGAAATATAGACGTGCCGCCGTAAATACGTCGCGCGAATACATAAATCGCAAATAGAAATTATGCTGAATCTACGCTGCGGCTGCAGATGTATAGAAACAAGATAGATTTACGGCGAGGATATAGCTGCGTTTATCGGCCGGCCGCACCGTCACGGTCACGGCGAAACAGCGAACGACTCTCTCTCTCGCGCGCGCGCGCGCGCGCCTGCGACATTCGACCCCACGCGCTGCGACATTCGATCGGGAGCGTTTGCGCCGAACCCGCGTTCCAATAGCAGGGGGCGGCCATGGAGGATGACATGGCTGTCGATATGATGCTCTGGCTCCTTATCGCGGCAGGCGCAGCATTTATCTGGTTCGGCTGCCACATGACGGCCGGCAGCGGCAAGAATGTCCAACGCAGTCGCTTCGGCCATTAGCGCAAGCGTCGCTTTCAGCGTGAGCTCCGCCTAACGATTATTTCGCTGCCAGGGCCGGCCGCCACGATGCGGCGGTGCCAATCTGCGCGTTTACGCCGCATGCGCGGCAGGGCCGGCTGCGGCATTGTTTGCCGCGCCGATAACACGGCCCAGGCTGGGGGAAATATCATGCGCTGCCCGATGCTGCTCACGCTGATTGCGCTCGGCGCCGCGACATTGCCGGCCGCCGCCGACGACTATCCGTCGCGACCGATCCATGCCATCGCCTCGCAGGGCCCGGGCGGCCTGAGCGACCTCTTCATGCGCGCGCTCGGCGACCAGATCGGGCAGGCGCTCGGCACCTCGATCGTGGTGGAAGATCGCGCTGGCGCCGAAGGCACGATCGGCGCCAAGGCGTGCGCCGATGCCGCGCCGGACGGCTACACCATCTGCATCCTTCCGGGCGAGGCGATCGTCATCAATCCGATCATCCAGCCGTCCGACTTCGACCCGTCGCAGCGCTTGGTGCCGGTAGCGCGGCCCTATTACCTGACGCAGATGTTCGCGGTGTCGGCCGCGCTCGACATCAAGTCGTTCGCCGATCTCGCGGCGCAGGCCAAGACCAAGCCGTTCAACTACATGGCGCCGTCGTTGTCGAAGGTCGCCTTCATGGAGGCGTTCAACAAGCAGAACGGCATCGATATCGTGCGCATCCCGTTCAAGGGCGGCGGCGACGCCGTCAACGCCATGCTCACCGGCACCACCCAGATCGCGATTTTCGGCATCGGCAATCTGGTGTCGTTCATCCGCGACGGCAAGATCGTCGGCCTCGCCATCGACGGCGACCAGCGCTCGCCGCTCGCGCCCGAGATTCCGACCTTCAAGGAGGTCGGCTACCAGGAGCACATCGCCGCCACGTTTTTCGGCATTTTCGCGCCGGCCGGCACGCCGAAGCCGATCGTCGACAGGCTCAATGCCGCCATCGTCGCCGTCGAATCGAAACCCGATTTCCAGCAGAAGTTCTTGATCAACCGCGGCCTGACGCCGGTTCTGGAATCGGCGGACGCGTTCAGCAAGGAGCTGGTGGCGGATCGCGCCGAAGGGCGCGCGGTGGTGAAGGCGTCCGGGCTTTATCCGGACGTGAAATAGCGGGGCGCCCTTTCCTCAGAGTCCTCATCCTGAGGTGCGCCCGGAGGGCGCGTCTCGAAGGATGCTGCTCCTCACCACAATGAGGGAGCCGCGCCTAAAGCATGATCCCGAAAAAGCCGGTCCTTGGACTTGATCCGAGGGTGGAAACCGGTTTCGGAAAAGATCATGCGCAAGCAAAACGCTGGAGCGGGATGACGATTCAATCAAAACTCATCCCGCTCTACTGCCCGCGTCCGGCGGCTGAGGCAAAGCGGCGCGCCTCCTCGGCGGCGCGGAACAGGGCCTTGGCCTTGTTGATGCATTCCTGCTGCTCGAAGTCCGGATCGGAGTCGGCGACGATGCCGGCGCCGGCCTGCACGTACATGGTGCCGTCCTTGATCAGCGCGGTGCGCAGCACGATGCAAGTGTCCATGTCGGCGGCGGCGGAAAAATAGCCGACGCAGCCGGCATAGAGCGAGCGCTTGTCCTTCTCCAGTTCGTCGATGATCTGCATGGCGCGCACCTTTGGCGCGCCCGACACGGTGCCGGCGGGGAACCCGGCGGCGAGCGCGTCGAGGCTGTCGCGATCATGGCGCAGCTTGCCCTCGACGTTGGAGACGATGTGCATCACCTGGCTGTAGCGCTCGATGAAGAACTGGTCGGTGACGGTGACCGAGCCGATCGCGGCGACCCGGCCGACGTCGTTCCTGCCGAGGTCGAGCAGCATCAGATGCTCGGCGCGCTCCTTGGGATCGGCGATCAGCTCGGCTTCGAGCGCCCGATCTTCGTGCGGCGTGGCGCCGCGGCGCCGCGTGCCGGCGATCGGGCGGATGGTCACCGTGCCGTCGCGCACCTTGACCATCAGCTCCGGGCTCGAGCCGGCGATGGCGAAGCCGCCAAAATCGAGAAAGAACAGATAGGGCGACGGATTGACCCGGCGCAGCGCCCGGTAGAGCGCGAACGGCGGCAAGGTGAACGGCGCTTCGAAACGCTGCGACAGCACCACCTGAAAAATGTCGCCGGCGGCGATGTATTCCTTCGCCGCCAGCACCATGCGCTTGAATTCATCGGGCGTGGTGTTGGAGCGCGGCGCGACGTCGAGCGACCCGGCCCCGTCCTTGCCTTCCGCCGCTTGCGGGGGCGGGCACGGAGGAGGGGGCACGATTTTATCCAGCGGCCGGTCGAGCGCGTCGACAATGGCTGAAAGACGCTCGACTGCGCGCGCCAGCGCCGCCTTGGCGGCGACGCCGGCCTGCGGCCGCACCGGCGAAACCACGGTGATGGAATCTTCCACGGCATCGAACGCGACGATCAGGGTGGGGCGGATCAATATGGCGTCGGGAATGCCGATCGGGTCCGGCGCCTGCGACGGCAGCTCCTCGATCAGCCGCACCATGTCGTAGCCGAGATAGCCGAACACGCCCGCCGCCATCGGCGGCAGCGCGGCCGGCAGCGCGATGCGGCTCTCGCCGATGAAGTTGCGCAAGGCCTGCAGCGGCGCTGCGGTCGTCGGCACGAATGCCGCCGGATTGGCGTGCGGCGTGCGGTTGAGCGCGGCTTGCGTGCCGTCGACCCGAAAGATCATGTCGGGCTCGAGCCCGATGATCGAATAGCGTCCACGCACCGCGCCGCCTTCGACCGATTCGAGCAGAAAACTCATCGGCCGCGAGCCGGCAATCTTCAGGAAAGCGGAGACCGGCGTCTCGAGGTCGGCCACCAAGGTCGTCCACACGACCTGCGGCTCGCCGGCCTCGTAGCGGGCAGCGAACTGTTCGGCCGACGGCTCGATCTGCATTCAGTTGGTATCCGCCGGCGTCCCGTTGCCCAAGGCCTGCACCAGCACCGACTGGTTGACGCTGATGCCGAGATCCTTTTCCAGCCACGCCATGTACTGGCCGAAAATGTCGTCGCTGATCTGGCGCGCCTGGCTCTGGTCGATCTGCTTCATGTCGGGCGCGTTGGCGTCGAGGCTCGGCGTCTTGATGTCGGTGACGCGGAATACGATCCATTGCGTCGGCTTGTCGCCGGCGGCGCTGGCAAAGGCGTCCTTGGCGGTGTGGAACACGGCGTCGATCATCGGCTCGGAAAGGTCCGCGGTCGGCTTATCGCGCCTGACGTCATT